>CAMLSH010000543.1 GCA_946482625.1 uncultured Opitutaceae bacterium | reverse complement strand
AGGTCATCCAAGGCTTCATCCACTCGAAGTCCCGTCCTGAGTGGATGGTTCTCGAAGTTCTCCCCGTGATCCCGCCGGACCTCCGTCCGTTGGTTCCTCTCGAGGGTGGCCGCTTCGCGACCTCCGATCTCAACGATCTCTACCGCCGCGTCATCAACCGCAACAACCGGTTGAAAAACCTGATGCAGCTGAAGACGCCCGATGTGATCATTCACAACGAAAAGCGCATGCTCCAGGAAGCTGTTGACGCGCTCTTCGACAACGGTCGTCACGGTCGTCCCGTCACGGGCGCCGGCAACCGCCCCTTGAAGTCCCTCTCGGACATGCTCAAGGGCAAGCAGGGTCGTTTCCGCCAAAATCTCCTCGGTAAACGCGTCGATTACTCCGGCCGTTCCGTGATCGTCATCGGTCCCGAGCTGAAGCTCAACCAGTGCGGTCTCCCGAAGAAGATGGCGCTCGTTCTCTTCGAGCCATTCATCATCCGCCGCCTCAAGGAACTCGGCTTCGTGCACACCGTCCGCGGTGCCCGCAAGATGATCGAGAAGAAGTCTCCAGAAGTCTGGGACATCCTTGAAGAAGTCACCAAGGGCCACCCGGTCCTCCTCAATCGCGCGCCCACGCTCCACCGTCTTTCGATCCAGGCTTTCGAGCCTGTGTTGATCGAAGGCGAAGCGATCCGCGTTCACCCGCTCGTCTGTACGGCTTACAACGCCGACTTCGACGGTGACCAGATGGCCGTGCACGTCCCGCTCTCTCTTGAGGCCGTGATGGAGTGCAAACTCCTCATGATGGCGACGAGCAACATCTTCTCGCCGTCCTCCGGCAAGCCGATCCTCACGCCTTCGCAGGACATCGTTCTCGGTGCTTACTACCTCACGGTCGAGCCCCGCAAGAAGATGGTGAAAGGCGAGCGCATCCCGCTGGCCAGCGGTCTGCACGAAGTGCTCTTCGCCAAATCCGACGGCGCGCTCAAGGTCCACGATTGGGTCGAAATTCCCAATCCGGATTTCGGCCGCGACACCGTTTACGGCAACAAGGAGCGCAAGACTCTCCGCACCACGGTCGGTCGCGTGATCTTTAACCAGATCTGGCCGTCCGCCCTCGGTTATGTGAACTTCCCCGTTCCGAAGGCCAAGCTCGGTGATTTGATTCTGAATACGTACAAGGTCGCGGGCGACACCGTGACGGTTGAGACCCTCGACAAGTTGAAGGAGCTCGGCTTCCAGACCGCCATGCAGGCCGGTATTTCGATCGGTATCGATGACATGATCATCCCCGACGACAAAAAGGACATCGTTGCGGACTCGCGCAAAAAGATCTCCGAGGTCGAAGCGCAGTTCAACAAGGGTATCATCACCGACGGCGAGCGCTACAATAAGGTCGTCGATATCTGGACCGGCGCCACCGACAAGATCGCCAAGGCCGTGTTCGCCAAACTCGAAGGCAACGACGGTCGCCCCGAGATCAACCCGGTTTACATCATGATGGACTCCGGTGCTCGTGGTAACAAACAGCAGGTTCGTCAGCTGTGCGGTACCCGCGGCCTCATGGCCAAGCCCTCCGGCGAAATTATCGAACGCCCGATTCTGTCGTCCTTCCGCGAAGGTCTGACCGTTCTCGAATACTTCATCTCGACGCACGGCGCCCGTAAGGGTCTCGCCGACACCGCGCTCAAGACCGCTGACGCCGGTTACCTCACGCGTAAACTGTGTGACGTGGCCATGGACGTCGTCATCGCCGAAGAAGATTGCGGCACCCGCGACGGTGTCTGGAAGAAAGCGATCTTCGAAGGTGACGACGAAATCGTCGGCCTCCGCGAACGTATCATCGGCCGCTGCTCCAGCGACGACGTTTACAACCCGCTCAACCCGACCGAGCTTCTCATCGGTTCTGGCGAACTCATCACCGAGGAAATCGCCACCAAGATCGAAGAGTCCGGCCTCGAGCGCGTGAAGATCATGTCGCCCCTCACGTCGACCAGCCGCCACGGCATCGATGCGAAGAGCTACGGCATCAATCCCGCCACGAACAAGGTCGCCAAGACCGGCGACTCGATCGGCATCATCGCCGCTCAGTCCATCGGCGAACCTGGCACGCAGCTCACCATGCGTACGTTCCACATCGGTGGCGTTGCGACCGGTGGCTTCAAGACTCCTGAAATTCGCGTCCGCTCCAGCGGCACCGTGAAGTACAAGGGCCTCCGCCTCGTGCAGACCGCCGACGGCGCTGCCATCGTGCTCAACAAGACCGGTACGATCCAAATCATCGACAGCGAGGATCGCGAACTCGAGACCTACAACATCGTCGTCGGCTCGTTCCTCACCATCGGTGATGGCGAGAAGATCGAAAAGGGCGACGTCCTCGCTCAGTGGGATCCGTACAACGTTCCCGTCCTCTCTGAAAAGGGTGGTACGCTCGTCTTCAAAGACATGATCCCCGGCGTCACCGTGAAGCGCGAACTCGACGAATCGTCGGGCCGCATCGCCACGGTCGTCATCGAGCACAAGG
>CAMLSH010000542.1 GCA_946482625.1 uncultured Opitutaceae bacterium | reverse complement strand
TCACAATGGCCGCACGGTCGGGCCGTCGGTCCATTCGCCTTCGATCAAAACAAAACGTGGATTGCGCGGAGGGCCGCGTTCGCCGCAGGCGATTTGGTTGGCGACGAGATCGGTCGCCGCGGAGCCGATGAGTGCGGGCAGTTGATTCATGCCGGCAGGCGCTTGCGGTCCGTCCGGGCGCGAGAGCAAGGCGTAGCCGAGTTCATCGGGTATCTGGAATCCGAGTACCGGCAGAAGCTGGTCGACCAGGTCTGCGCGCTGGCCGATGAGCACGTCGGGGCGTTCAGTCGTGATCCAACGACGAAACGCGGCCGGATCACGGTCTCGGGAAATGAAGATCGGCACGCGTTGAGGGGGCGGCAGCGTTTGCTGATAGAGACTGAAGCCTGCGAGCCAGCCGTGATCGGTCGGCGGCACGCGATCGAAGCTCAGCGCGAGCCCGATACGTTGGTAACCACGATTGGAAAGCGCGGCGAGCAGCCTCTCCATCGTGCGCAAGTAGTGGCTCGCCGCCTGATGCAGCACCATGCCGGGCAACGGACGTCCGACGGAGGCGATGGAAAATTGATCCCAGTCGAGGATGGCGCGAGTGGGTGCGGAGGGCCGCGGACCGACAATCACGCCGGCAACGCCGCGGTTGCGCAGGATCGTGGTGAGGCGCCTAGCGTTCAGACCGGGTTCACCCGCCCAGACCGGTTCAAACGAGAACGCCAGCTCGTGCGCGCGGTCGCGAGCGCCCTCAAAGAACGCATTGTAGGTGGGATTGTCGCGCCACTCCGCCGGCGTATCGTGGAAGGTGAGGTAGGCGATCGCGCCGAGATGCACGGCGCGACCTCGCGCGCGCACGCCACGCATGACATTGGAGAGAAGCGGATTCGCGTGATAGCCGAGCGCCTTGGCGGCGGCGCGGACGCGGTGAATGGTTTCCTTCGCGAGAAGAGGATGTCCGTGCAAAGCGCGCGAAGCGGTCGAGGAAGAAACGCCCGCGTGGGTCGCGATCGTTTGCAGCGTGGGAGTGGGCGCCCCGCGATGCACACCGGCGTCAAAGGGGGAGCCACTTTGTCCGCTGCGCGTGGCTGGCTGCTCCGCTGCGCGCGGGCGGCTGGAGATCGATCGTCTTTGAGCGGCTGTCATGGGGCGAAGTCAGGTGAGGATCGGCGACGTTCTCCGGCTCTTAGTGTCGCCACCACGAGGGGCCGACTTTTCCGGGCGCGAGCAATTCGAGGCCGGCCATCGTGGTTTTCCAGCCATCGTGTTCGCGGGTGTCGGGCGGGCTCATCGCGTCGTAGGTCGGGAACGGCAGATCCGGGTTGGCGGGGTTTTGGAAGGGAGTTTGCGTGAAACCACCGGGGGGCGCGTAACCGATTTCCGAATGCGCGGTGTAGAAATTGCCGGTGCAGGCGAGGCCTTCCGCAGGCGTACCGGTCAGAACGGTCGCACCGTAGAGCGGATGCTGGTCGATCCAGTTGTCGCGCAGAGACAGGTTGCGCGGCAGGATGGTGCGATTGCGGCTGAGGTGGCCGGCGCTGAGATTGATGCCGTTGGCGGCGTTATCGATCAGGACGTTGTCGGCGATGATCGCGTTTTCGGATTCGACGTAGCCGGTGGGAATCGAATTGGGAATGCCCGCGTAGAGCGCGATGACGGCGCCGGCAGTCGGCAGCCCCGTGAGCCCGTGGAAATAGTTGCCACGCACGACGTGACCCCGGCCGATGACACGGACGCCGCCGGTGTGGAGCTTGCCGGCCCCGAGGAAGATATTCCCCTCGACGAGGGCGCGGTCGCCGTGGCGCAGGGTGAGTGCGCCGGCGCAGGCGATGAAGGTGTTCTTTCGGTACACGTTACCGCCGGTCTTGTTCGAAACGATCTCCTGTTCGCCGTCGCAGGACTCGAAAAGGTTGTATTCGACCACCGAATTCGAGTCGCGGTGCGCATCCCGCGCCTGGCCGACCTGGATGGTTTCGTAGCCGTTATCGCCGCCTGGCGCGCGGTTGAGGAAGTAATTGCGATCGATGCGGTGGCGGTTGTCGCCGGCGCCGGCCACGATCTGGATCGTGATTCCGAAGTGGTCGCCGCCCTCGAAACGGCAGTGATCGACGCGGTGCCCGTTCCCCGACAGCTGCACCCAATTGTAGCGCTTCGTGCGGTCAGACGCGTTATAGGCGATGATCGCACTTTCGGTGAGCCGGCAGTTCACTGCGCCGCCTTGGTCACCGTCAAACAGGACGACGGCGCCTTGCTCGATGTAGCCATCCGCAAAGAGCAGGCCGCGTGCGACGAGGTGCGGGCCGGCAAACGTGAGGCGCGAACGACCGGTCAATTTTGTTTTGCCGGGTTCGGCGGCGGCGAGG
Organism: uncultured Opitutaceae bacterium; assembly: GCA_946482625.1. The sequence continues at coordinate 164 of CAMLSH010000542.1, read as the reverse complement.
GTGATGGGCGCATCGGGCGAGCCTTTTGCGTTGAAGACGAGAACGGCGTCGCGCCACTCGCCCGGGCTCAAAAGGAGCGTGTCGCCGGGTTGAGCGGTGGCGCAGGCGGACGCGAACGCGGAGGCGTTGGCGACGGGAATGTCTTTCGCCGCGGCAAAGGTCGC
>CAMLSH010000541.1 GCA_946482625.1 uncultured Opitutaceae bacterium | reverse complement strand
GTCCGCCACTGCGAAGAACTCGGCTACAAACGCTGCCCGCGCTGCTGGCGCTGGGTTCCCGCCTTGGAGACGACAGGCCAAGGCGAAGTTTGCCCCCGCTGCGCCGAGGCCCTGAAAACATAATTTTCTTAGAGATCCCCAAACAAACCAATCCACCTCATGGCCAAGCACAAAAAACCAGCCCCTGCAGCCAAGAAGAAACATTCAGCCAAACCGTCCAAGCCCGCCTCTCGACACTCAAAACCTTCCAAGCCTTCCAAGCCGCTGAAACCGGCAAAGCCGACCCCGTCGGCCAAGAAGGCCGTGAAGCCGTCGAAGCCCGCCCACCCGGTATCCAAGAAAGTACCACCCGTGCCTGCCAAAAAAGACAACTCTCCCGCCCGTTCCGGCGACAAATCTCCAGCCAAGCCCACCGCGAAATCGACTCCGCCGATTGCCGCCAAAGCTCCGGCCAAATCCGAATCCTCCGGCAAATCGCATCCGCCGATCCCGCCCGCCTCCGCTGGCAAAGCCCATCCGACCATCCAGGTGCCAAAGACTCCACCTTCCGCCAAACCCGCCGGCAAAAACGACGCCAAATCGAACGCCCGCGATCTCCTGCGCAGCCGCATCCTCGGCTCCAAAAAAGCCAGCAAGCCCATCGCCTTCAGCTTGGACGAAGTCCGCGAGATCGCGAAGACCGCCGTCGTGAAGACCCCCGAGGCTTCCGCCGATGCCAAGCCCGCCAAAGCGGCCGCGAAAGCCAAGGTCGATCTCACCAAGATCGAAAAACCCGCGACACCTCATCACATCAAGGCTGCCTCCCTCGCCGACATCCTCGGCTTCAATCCCAAGAAGGCGCAGAAGCCCACCAACGTCATCGATCCCGAGAGCATCCCGGAAAAATTCCGACGCTACTATAAACTCCTGATCGAGCTCCGCACCCACCTTACCGAAGGCATCGAGCTCCACTCCGAAGAGACGCTCAAACGCTCCTCCAAAGACGACGCCGGCGATCTCTCCAGCTACGGCCAGCACATGGCCGATGCCGGCACCGACACCTTCGACCGCGACTTCGCCCTCAGCCTCGTCTCCTCCGAACAGGAAGCGCTCACCGAGATCGATTCCGCCATCAAGCGTATCCACGACGGCACGTACGGCATTTGCGAAGCCACCCAAAAACCCATCGCCAAGGACCGCCTCCTCGCCGTCCCCTTCACGCGCTACTCCGCCGAGGCGCAAAAAGACATCGAACGTAACCGCTTCCGCTCCCGCTCCGCCGCCGGCCTCTTCGGCGAAATGGGCGAAGAAGGCGCCGTCAAAATGTCCGACGACGGCGGCGGCGACGACGAATAAGACGCGCACGCGCGACACACACTACAGACATTCCCCCAAGAAGGGCCGGCCCCAAGCCGGCCCTTCTTTCGTTTCAACCACCGTCACAAACCTGTCCCCATGTCCGAGGTGGAACGCGCACTCCGAGCGCGTTGTTCCCCATCGCTCCACTACAGATCCTAATTCACCCGAATGCGCGTCCGCCACTCCGAGGTAGGGCGCGTTATCCTTAACGCGCCGTTTAGACATCGCTTCACCACCCGCGCCAACTCCGCTTCAATCGTCGCACTTCGCCGCGTCCATGACCTCCTACCACGTCTTCTTCTCCGCAAAATCGGAAAACGACGAACCACCGCTGATCGCCGCCACCCGAGCGCTCGCGGTCGAGCTAACCACAGCAGGAAAAGTTCTTTCCCACCGCCTTCTCCGCGTCACCAATTCCGCCAGCTTCACCGAACTCCCGCGTTTCCAGCTCATCGTCGAATGCGCCGACCAGACCGCTCTCGACTCTGCCATGGCCCATATCCGCGCCGCCCTTCACGAAGGCCCACACGGAAAAATCCTCCGCCTCGTCGGCGACTTCAAAGTCTGCTTCTCCACCGACGCTTAAACGCGCCTGCCGCCTCGCATGACCATCACCGAGTTCACGCTCGCCCATTACAACGACGTCATCGCCCTCTGGCGCGACACACCCGGCATCTGCATTCGCGAAGACGACTCCCGCGAAGCCACCGCGCGTTACCTCGCGCGCAACCCCGGTCTGAGCTTCGTCGCCATCATCGACGGCCAGCTCGTCGGCTCCGCGCTCTGCGGCCACGACGGTCGCCGCGGCTACCTCCAGCATGTCGCCGTCGATCCCACCTTCCGCCAACGCGGCATCGCACAAGCGCTGGTCACCCGCTGCCTTTCGGCCCTCCACGCTCAAGGTATCCACAAAGCCCATCTCTCCGTGCTCGCCGACAACGAGTCCGCCATCCGCTATTGGACCAACCGCGGCTGGGAACTCCGCGACGATATTCTGCGATTCTCGATCTCGTGCCCGTCGCCAGCAAACGCCTGACACCTCCGCCCGCTCCTCCGACTCCTTCTCTTAACTTTCATCTCTCAACTCCGTCCGCCCCGTTCCACCCCTCTCCATTTCAGACTCCCCTCCCGCCCCGCCCTCCGCTTTCCTTCCGCCTTTCCTCCAGCACCTCCGAATGACC
>CAMLSH010000540.1 GCA_946482625.1 uncultured Opitutaceae bacterium | reverse complement strand
TCATACATCCACCGCTCCCTCCGGTTCCCCTCGAGTTTGAAGACGTCCCCTAGAGTGTAGAGCCCGCGCCAATCTCCAGCCGCACCACCACCGGCCGGTGGTCGCTCGCCGCACGTGTGTTTTCTCCGTCAAAAATAGTCGCCGCGCCATTCGCCACCGCCGGCTTCAAAGCCGGGGAAACCAACACATAATCCACCCGCGAGTAGCTGTCCGCCTTCCGATAAAAATGCGTCCACGTTTCCCCGCGCGAATCCGCCGCCTTTAAGACTTCCGCGATCGACGTTTTCCCGCGCGACGACAACGCGCGAAGCGGCCTGCTCGTCGGTCCGTCATTGCAGTCACCCACGATCAAATATCGCGCTTTCTTCTGCTCCGGGAAAACCCGCAACACCCGGTCCCGCACCGCCACCGCTTCGCCTCCGCGCCGCAATGCGGACTCCGCATCGTCTACCCGATCCGTGTACCGGCTTTTCAAATGCACCACGAACAGCGCCAGCTCTCCGCCCGGCGTTTCAAACCGCACTTCGAGCAATCCCCGCTTCACGCGCTCCGTCGCTCCGAAATAAGTAAACGTCAGGTCTGTGTGTCCTGCCACCGTCTTGAACGGTCGCCGCGACAAAACAGCCAGATGCCGTTCCGCATCCGCCGCAGCCAGCCACTCGACGTGAGGATAATCACAGCCCTCGCTCGCGAGATCGCGCCGCAACTCTTCCAAATACGGGCGCGGTCCGATCTCCTGAAGCGCGATCACGTCCGCATCGAGCGCCTTGATCACCGTCCGCAGCGCCGCCTTTGCGGCCTCGGGTTTCGGATAGCCCTCTCGATACACGCCATCCACGAGCCGGTTCGCCGCGACGTAGTTCTCCACATTGTAGGTTGCGATCGTGAGCGTTTCACCTCGCACGCCGGAGAGCAGCAGCCAGCCCAGCAGCGCGCACCGGCCCAACGTCCTCGCCACCCCGCCGCCCCTTCCCGCCTTCATACTCATCGCGCCGTCACCGCCCGCTCCCGCTCCACGATCGTCGGATGCGAATAGTAAAACCCGCTGAACCAAGGATGCGGCGTGAGGTTGGAGAGATTCTTCTGCGCAAGTCTCCGCAGTGCGCCAACGATTGGCCCTGGCCCGCCCATCGCATCGCACGCGAACGCGTCAGCCTCATATTCGTGCTTCCGGGAAAAGAAGTTCCCCAGCGGTGTGAGCCAGAACGTCGCCAGCCCGCTCAAGAGAGAAAAGAGGAGAAACGTCGACGCCAGCTCGCCTGCAGGCAGGCCAAACGCGGGATTGAACCAGCCGCTGTTCGCCAGCCACGCGATCACCGCAAAGCCACCCAGCATCATCGCCGCAGACACCGCGAGCATCTTGGGAACATGCCCGCGTTTATAGTGGCCAACCTCATGCGCCAGCACCGCCTCGAGTTCCTCGGCCGAAAGCTGCGCGATCAACGTATCGAAGAGCACGATGCGCCGGAACTTCCCAAAGCCCGTGAAGAAAGCATTCGAGTGACCCGAGCGCTTGCTCCCGTCCATCACTTGAATTGTGGACGCCTTGAAACCGGTCCGATCCGATAGCGCCAGCAGCCGCGTGCGCAGATCGCCATCGGGAAGCGGCGTCAATTTGTTGAAGAGCGGCAGGATGAGCTTCGGGTAGAGCACCAGCATCAACAGTTGAAATCCGAATACCAACGCAAAGCCCCATATCCACCAGTTGCCGCCGGCCACGCCCACGAGCGAAAGCAGCGCCCAAAGCAGCGGAAACCCGATCGCCAGAGTCAGCGCCAGGCCCTTGAGCTTGTCCGAAATCCAGAGCCCCGGCGTGCTCTTGTTAAAACCAAAGCGCGCCTCGAGACGAAACTGTCCCCACCACTCAAGCGGCAGAGACGGCAGGCTGAGCAGCACGCCTGCCGCGATCAAAAACATCGCATCGTCCCAGACGCCCGTCGGCGACAGCGGAGCGAACCATGCATGCAGCCAAGGCAGCACTCCGCTCGTCAAAATTGCGACCAGCACCACAGCGTCTACGACAAGTTCGATCCGCCCCAGGCGTCCTTTCGCGAGCGTGTACGCGACCGATTTCGCATACGTGGGTTCATCCATCAGTGCAGCGACAGCAGCAGGAGCCTGAGTCGCATGACGGTTCACCTCGGCTCGATTGAGCAAACTAAGTACGAGTTCAGCGGCGACCTTCAGCGCGAGAAGAACAATTACAACGGTCAAAACCATCCGCGAATGGAGCGTCACGAGCCTCATGCGGCCAAGGCTAAAGTTGCATCACACGGATCTCCTCGTGCAGATAACACCGACCTATACGAAGAGACAGGTGCGGCTTCGGAAAATGGGTGAAGGACCATTCCAACGAAAGCTGTCACAAAGTCCGGCTGATGAGGGTGGTCAAAGGCGATGAGCCTTTAGGGAAGCGGAGAGACCTTGCATCAACGCCGAAACGCGGTCGCGTCTCCGAAGCGTCTGATTTGGGCAAAAAAAATCGCCCGGCGTGAGCCGGGCGATAAACCATACGGAGCTA
>CAMLSH010000539.1 GCA_946482625.1 uncultured Opitutaceae bacterium | reverse complement strand
CTCGCCACCGCCGCCCACCAAGGCTGGAGCGCCAATCTCTTCACCACCGTCTCCGATCAGTTCCCCCGTCGCGCCGTCGGCAGCGTCGTGGGCATCGGTGGCTTGATGGGCGGCCTCGGCGGCGCGCTCCTCGCCGCGAAGGTCGGCTTCATCATCAACACCGGCGGCTACGTTCCCCTGTTCATCATCGCCGCCTCGGCATACGTGCTCGCCCTCGTCATCCTTCAGGTCCTCTCGCCGAAGCTGCAGACCATCTCCATCCCCGACGCCCGAGCCTGAGCCACCCGTCCCACTGCAACCTTCCAAGCCCGGCCAGGCGCTCGCCGCCCGCCGGGCTTTTTTCCGCCGCCTTTTTTATTTCCGACACCCTTCGCGCACCTGCAGCGTCTCTTCTTCGCACTCAACGCGCCCGCCTTCATGCATCGTTTTCTCCGTCCTCTCATCCTGCTTCTAGTCGCTGCGTCCGCGTGCATGAACGCCCCCGCCGCCACGCCCCTCGATTGGAGATCTCTCCCCAAGGACCCCGCGCTCCTCGCCACTCCCGAGGCCCTCGTCCTCGCCGACAACCTCCTCGCCTACCAATACAAGTCCGGCGGCTGGCCCAAGAACGTCGCGATGGAAAACCCACTCACCGACCGCGAACGCGCCGCGCTCGCCGCCCGCGATGAGAGCAATCCCAAGAGTGAACACGCCCCCACGATCGACAACGGCGCCACCACCTCGCAAATCCGCTTCCTCGCCGCCGTCTTCACCGCCACCGGCCACGAACGCCATCGCGACGCCGTCCTCCGCGGCCTCGATTACCTCTTCGCCGCACAGTACGCCAACGGCGGCTGGCCCCAGTTTTTCCCGCTGCGCAAAGGCTACTACACCCACATCACGTTTAACGACGACGCCACGCGCAACGTCCTCGAAATCATGCGGGACACCGCCGCCGGCAAAGCGCCTTACGCTTTCGTCGACGAGGCCCGCCGTATCCGCGCCGCCGATTCGCTCAAACGGGGCATCGATTGCGTCCTCCGCTGCCAGATCGTCGTCAACGGCAAACCCACCGTCTGGGCCGCCCAACACGACGAGGTCACTTTCGCCCCCGCCGCCGCCCGCAAGTTCGAGCCCGCCTGCTTCACCGCCCAGGAGAGCGCCGGCCTCGTCCGCGTCCTCATGTCGCTCGAAAACCCCTCGCCCGAAATCGTCGCCGCCGTCCAAGGCGCCGTCGCCTGGTTCGCACGCACGCAGCTCACCGGCCTCCGTTTCCAGCGCGTTCCCACGCCCGAGGGCAAAGACGGCATCGTCACCGCCGACCCGGCCGCCCCGCCGATCTGGGCGCGCTTCTACGAACTCGGCACCGAGCGCCCCATCTTCATCGGCCGCGACGAAGTCATCCACTACACCCTTTCCGAAATCGAACGCGAACGTCGCGGCGGCTACGCTTGGTACGATGACCGCCCCGCAGAAATCCTCAAAAAATATCCCGCTTGGGCAGCCAAGTGGGTGAAGCCCTGATCGCTCCGCGCCGTCCCTTCGCGTGCGCGGCGACGCCCCATTTTTCGCGCTCCTCCGTCAGTAGTAGCCTGCGCGCGCGCTCCCATTAAATCCGCTCGTTACCCTCGTCCGCGCCCCACCCTCCGGCGTTGAGCGTTGAGGGTTGAACGTTCGATGTTGGATGTTCGCGGCCGCCACCGGCCGCGCAGCTTGACACCCCCTCGCGCCAGCGAATATCCCAACACCCTTTAATCACTCGAAAACCCGTCCATCGCCATGCCCTCCGCCAACGATATCCGCAAAGGCCAAGTCATTAAGTTCAACAACGAGCCCCATCTCGTCATGGAGACCCAGCACCGTACCCCGGGCAATCTCCGCGCCTTTGTGCAGATCAAGATGCGCAATCTCCGCTACGGCAAAGCGCTCGACCAACGTTTCGCCTCCACTGACACGATCGAGGTCATGCCGACCGACAAACGCACCCTCGAGTTCTCTTACGCCGATCGCGACAGCTACGCGTTCATCGATCCCGAGACCTTCGATCAGATCGAGCTCACCGAAACCACCCTCGGCGACGTGAAGCATTACCTCACCCCCGGCGGCAAAGTGGACATCCTCTTCGTCGACGAGAAACCGCTCACGGTCGAAGTCCCCTCCGCCGTTAACCTGAAGGTCATCGAGAGCGCCGACGGCATCAAAGGCGACACCGCCAGCAACGTTCAGAAGCCCGCCAAGGTCGAAACCGGCCTCATCGTGCAGGTCCCGCTCTTCGTCAAAGAAGGCGAAATCATCCGCGTCAGCACCGCCGACGGTTCCTACCTCGGCCGCGCCTGAGCGCCTCTGAGTTTTTCTCACGCCCTCATTTTCCAGCCCGCCGCGTTCCCAAACGCCGCGGGCGTTTTTGCGCCCCCGGGTTTCCGTCCGCACGTATCCGCGCCATGCAGCCGAGCCTCGCGTAGCCGCGCTGTCCGCAGCGTGACTTCCTCAACGTCGCCCCTCCCTCCGACCCTCAGTCACTGATCATTGGTCACTGGTCATT
>CAMLSH010000538.1 GCA_946482625.1 uncultured Opitutaceae bacterium | reverse complement strand
AACATTTGCTCGCAACTTTTTTATTAAGTAGGCGTCCTTGAAAGGCTCGTTTCCATGAAATCCTTCCTCCCTCGCGTTGCCCTGACCTGCCTGACCCTCGGTGTTTGCTCTGCCGGATTTTCCCAAGACCCCGTTCCAATCGAGTTCTACCGCCCGCTGAAAAACAGCGTTTCCATCGGAGTTCGCATGATTGGAGGAAACGCCAAGGTCGGCTTTTCCAACCTCGGCAACCTGTCGGCCCCGACCAATTCCCGAACCACGGGCGTCTACGACAACGGTTCATGGAGTGCTGATTCGCAGCGGACGACCGAGAGCAATGCTCAAACCGTCTACGGTGAGTTCGGCACGGGTGCCGTGGCGGATGCTGACCCAAACGACACTGACGCTACGACGAGAACATGGTCGGAACGCACGTATTCGGCCAACGGCAGACGTTACACCATCGTCAACCACGTCCGCTACACCAACAACGCCGACTCCACCAAAAATTACACGACCTCCCAAATCATCGGGGACTACGTGAACTACGACACCGCCCTTCAAACAGGGTCGACCAGGGGCTGGTCCTTCAATTCGCCCAGCCAAGTAGGAGGCGCGGATGGCGCGACCTATGTGGACATGTCCAACTACTCCACTACTTCGACGGGGGACACCGCCCAAGCCGAGAGCGATTCCAGCGCCGGCGTTGAGCTTCAGTTCTCCCACATTTTCAAACGGTATAAACGCTTCGAGTGGGGACTCAATTTTTCGGCCGGTGCTGCCAACATCAACGCCAAGACACGGGGCACGATCCGCAGTCGCCTGAATAAAACCACTGATCGCTATTTCTTGGAGCCTGCCGACAGCCGAGGCGCATCGGTGGACCCGTCGGATTTCCCCAATTGGTGGTTTACCTCCTCTGATGCAAATGCCGTCAGCGATACCGTGCAAACCGTGGTTACCGGCGCCGCGACAGCGACCGATTACACCTATGCGATTGAGAACTATCGCTATCTTAACTACGCCAGTCCGAATTCCTTGGGTACGTCGGATGTCGGTGTGGCGACCGTGTCGGGTTACTGGCAGATTAAGGGAGCGTACTACATGTTGCGATTGGGCCCGGTCGTTCGTTTTCCAGTGAGCAAAAATTGGACGATCAGTGTCGGCGCCGGTGCCGCGGGCGCTTTTGTGGGCACCAAGTTCACGGTCGACGAGTACATCTCCCTGGAAGATGTGGCGGGAAATCCGATTCGCTATCAGAGCTCCGTGAATGAAAAGCAGAGCACCACCGAGGAGAAGCGTTTCCTCCCCGGGTTCTATGCCGATGTGAACATCGAACGCTGGCTCACGGTGAGGACTGGCGTCTACGTCGGCTACGGTTACGAGAAGCTTGGCGATTACACCCAGCACGTGGGCGGCAGATCGGCAAAAGTCGATCTCGGTGCAGATGGCGGCTTCCGCTTCGGTATTATCACGCGCTTCTAAACGCTGATTGTCGGGCTAATGGCTCACTCGACAAAGGCCGCCGGGACGCAAGTCCGGCGGCCTTTGTGTCGTTAATGAGGTATCTTGCGCGCCCACGGGCACATCCCTCGCGACCTCCATGGACGGCCTTTGCCGCCCTCGTGCTCTTCGCTCGGCCAGTCGCCTCAAACCTCGCAGGTTTTCGCGCAGGCCGTTCAACACGTGGAGCTCTGTCTGCGCGACGGCTGTTTGCTGAGTTCTCAAGAGGCCATGGCGCTGGCCTGCGGCGAAGCGCGCGTCATGGAGACGCTCTACTCCATCGCCCGCCGTTTCGCGCAGGACGAAGACGTGGACTTGCTCGATCTGCTCAGCGACTTGGAGCGGAAATATCCCGACTTTGTCTAGCGGTTGGAGGCGGCTCGTTCGACGTCCGCCTGCACCTCTTCGATGGACCTGAGTTCGTTCGCCGGGAAGAGGCTGTTGATGCGCGTGATCACCTGTTGGATAACGCCGTCCGGGCACGACGCTCCGCCGGTGAGGAGCACACGGAACGGCCTGTCCGCGTTCACTGGCGGCAATGGATGAATCTCCACCGTGTCGTGGCCGTGGCCGCTGACAGGCCCCTTGGCGGGAAAAACGTAATGCTCCACCGCCTCGCGCGAGAGGATATTGGCTTCGCTCTGAATAAAAAACGCCCGCTTCCCAAGTCGCTGTTCGCACAAGCGATAGAGTTGATAGGTGTTCGACGAGTTCTTCCCCCCGATCACGAAAGCGGCGTCGAGCGGTTCGGCGAGCGCGCGACTGAGCGCGTCTTGATTCACCTGCGTCGCGTAACAAAGCGTGTCGCGTTTGCCGCCGCCGCCTACGCGGGCAGTCGCGTCGATTTCACCATAAAGTCCTGTGTAGACCGCACGCAGGTGATCGATGATTTCCAGCGTCTCGTTCATGAGCAGCGTGGTTTGATTGACGATCGCGATGCGCTGAAGGTCGCGCTCCACGTCGAAGCCCGGCGTGTGTTTGCCGGCGAATTCCGTGTAGAACTTCGCGCGCTCCGCCGGATCGCGACTCGCGATGATTTC
>CAMLSH010000537.1 GCA_946482625.1 uncultured Opitutaceae bacterium | reverse complement strand
GAATCTCGCGGGCTTTATGCCACGTCCTGTTACGATGTTAGCGTTTTTCGCGTTCGGATTTCCCGATCAAATCGCCCTCACCGGGCGTTCTCTTTCGAAGTCATGAAAATCTATTTCATGGGCATTTGCGGGACGGCGATGGGGAATGCGGCGTTGCTCGCGCGGGCAGCGGGGCACGAAGTGCTCGGCGCGGACGAGGGCGTTTATCCGCCGATGAGCACGGTGTTGGCGGAGGCGGGCATCACGTTGCACGAAGGGTACGATCCGGCGCGTTTGCGGCGGCTGGCGCCCGATCTGGTGGTCATCGGGAATGCGATGTCTCGCGGGAATCCGGAGGTGGAGTGGCTGCTCGATACGCGCGCGCTGGCGTTCACGTCGCTGCCGGCGTTGTTGCACGACTCGGTCTTGAAGACGCGGAAGAACATCGTGATCGCGGGGACGCATGGGAAGACGACGACGACGGCGTTGACGGCGTTTTTGCTGCGCGAGAATGGGCGCGATCCGGGGTTCTTGATCGGCGGTGTGCCGCTAGATCCGCCGGTGGGAAATCATCTCGGGACGGCGGGCGATCCCTTTGTCATCGAGGGCGACGAGTACGACAGCGCGTTTTTCGACAAGCGTTCGAAGTTCATTCACTACGCGCCGCATGTGGCGGTCTTGAACAATCTGGAGTTCGATCACGCGGATATTTTTCGCGATCTGGCGGACGTGCAGCGGACGTTCAGCCATCTAACGCGCATCGTGCCGCGCAACGGCTGGATCGTCATGAACGGCGACGACGAGAATCTGCGCGCGCTCGGATCGCTCGGGTGGACGCGTGTCATCAAAGTGGGTACGGGCGAAGCGAACGACGTGCGTATCGTGGGATTCACGGAGGATGCGGCGGGTGCGGCGTTCACGCTTTTGTGGAACGGCAAAGTGTGGGCGGATGTGCATTGGACGACGCCGGGGCTCTACAACGCACGCAATGCCGCGATGGGGGCGACGGCGGCGGCGCTGGCGGTTTCGCCGGAGAATCCGACGGCGTTCAAGCTGGAGGCGCTGGAACGTTTTCGCGGTGTGAAGCGGCGTCAGGAGATGCTCGTAAACACGGCGGCGTTAAAAGTGATCGAGGATTTTGGGCATCACCCGACGGCGCTGGCGGAGACGTTGGGGTCGTTTCGCGCGCGCTTCAAAGGTGCGTTGCTGACGGCGGTGTTTGAGCCGCGCAGCAATACAGCGCGCACGAAGACGTTGCAGGCGGGGTTCACGCGGGCGCTCGCGCTGGCGGATGAGGTTTATCTCGGTGCGGTGAATCGCGCGGACAAGTTGGGCGCAAACGAGCGTTTCGATGGCGATGCGGTGGTGCAGCAGTTGGAGGCGCAGGGAGTCGACGCGCACGCGCCGGAGAGCAATGCGGCACTGTTGGAGTCCTTGGTGAAGGCGACGCTGCCGGTGAAGGCGGGCGCGAAGAACCGGGTCGTGGTGTTTTTCACGAACGGGTCGTTCGACGGGATTATCGCGAAATACGCGGAGGCGGCGAAGGCGGGGTGAGACGGCGATGAGCGCGGGGGCGACCTGAGCGCGTGCGAGCACGTTGCCTAACGGTTAGCGGGCGCGGTCGTAGGAGTCGTGCCAGCGGTGGAGGGCGAGCCATTGCAGGGCGACGACGATGGCGACGAAAAGGAAACCGAGGGCGCAGCCGGTGAAGGCGGTGGCGTAGAGCTGCGGCATTTGGAAGCGCGAGGACGTGAGGACGATTTGGAAACCCAGGCCGGCGGTGCCGCCTTGGGCGTTGCCAGCGGTGTAGTCGCCGACGATGGCGGCGATCGGCGCGAGGGTGGCGGCGATACGGAGGCCGGTGAAAAAATAGGGCTGCGCGGCGGGAATGCGGAGGCGGCGGAATTCGTCGAGCCGGGAGGCCTTGGAGAGGCGGAAAAAATCGAGGAGCTGCGGGTCGGCGGAGAGCAGGCCTTGTGTGGTGTTCACGACGAGGGGGAAGAAGCAGATGAGGAAGGTGATGATGGCGACGCGGGCGAGGCTGGCGTCGATCACGAGGACGAGGATCGGGGCGAAGACAATGATGGGCATCATCTGCAAGGCCATGAGGTAGGGAAAAAGCGCGGCGCGGGTGAGCTTGGAGAGCGCGAGCGTGATGGAGAGCGCGTAGCCGAGGGCGACGGCGCTGAGCAAACCGAGGGCGGCGCCGGAGGCGGTCGTGAGAGCGCCGGAGAGGAGCTCGGCGCGATTTTCGGCGAAAGCGGCAGCGACGCGGGCGGGGGCGGGAACGAGGTATTGGCGTTCCGGCGACAGCGAGCCGTGGAGCAAATGCCAAACGGCGAGCAGGAGGAGGCCGGTGATGACGGGTGCGAGGAGCGTGAGCGGGCGGAGGCGCATGGTCAGGCAGCGGCGGTTTCGACGGAGCGAAGCACGCGGGTGACTTCGGCGACGAGGCGGAGGTAGTCGGGCGACAAACGCGATTCGGCGGTGCGCGGGAAAGGCAGGCCGATGGAGATCTCGGCGTGGATGCGGCCGGGGTTGGCGG
>CAMLSH010000536.1 GCA_946482625.1 uncultured Opitutaceae bacterium | reverse complement strand
GATAGAATTTCGCTGCTCATAGGTTGATAAATTTAGGGAAAAAAAAAGCGGGCCAGAGGCCCACTTTCTGGAAAGTGAACGATGAATGAAAGGAACAAAATAGCTTCCGGCCGAAAAGCTTGTCAAGTCCCGCGCCCCTCCGCGCTATCGCCAAAATTCTGCTTTTTCTCCTCGGCAAGCAACCAGCCGAGCAAGCCCTGCGCGGAACCGTGTGACGCTGGCCAGTCGCGCGTTCCGATCGCGTGAAGTCCACGCAACAACGCGAGCCAGCGCGCCGGAACGTCGCCGGCGAACCAGTGCCACCACCACGTCTTCAGTTTTTCTGCATCGATCGGATCGCGTGCCGCCATCAAAGGCCAGAAGCCGTCGCAAATCAGCGTGTCAACGCGAGAGCCACCCAACGCATCCGCGCAAATTTGGTCCACGAGGCGGGGCCGCCAATCGCGAAAGCCCGCACGTTTCCGAAGTTGCGCAGTGGTCGTTTCCTCACCCGCGTCCGGAAAAGCGAGGTCGGGCAGCTGCGCCGCGATCGCGGCGAGACGCTCCGGCCAGTCCGGACGAGCGCCCGTCCACTCCACGTATTGCCGGAGCCGCGCGCGTGGATGGTTCGCCGGACGCGTGCCTTGCAACTGCCAGCGCCAGCGACCCTCTTCGTTGGCCAGCAAGGCATCGATAAAGGTTTCGCGTGCCTCACCGCCCGGAAGTTTCGCCCAGTCAGTGAGGGGATATCTCGTCGCCATCGCGAGCATCGGCGTACGGTTCGCGCGATAACCGAGGATCTCCAGCGCGGTGTGATGACACGCCTCCGTCCAACCGAGGCGCTCGATCCGGATCTTCGCGTAGTGAACCTTTTGCCACCAACGCTCCGCGGCGCGCAGGCCCAACTCTTCGCGCAACGCGGACTGCGTCATCGCCGCCAACGCTTCGTGCGCACGCGTCAACGGGTGGTTCGCCAAGCGTTCCACCGCTGCGTCCGCCGCGTAGGATTCGAGATCGTGATGGAGCAGCGGGAGCAAGGTCAGGAGCGGAATCGCCCGACCATCCACGCCTGACGTCAGACGTTCGTCGGCGGGAAATAAAACGACGTGGAGAACCACGTCAGCGTAAGCAGGATCGGCCGCATGTCCGTGCGCGCGCCAGTCGGACGCGTGCAGGTGGAGCTCCACGTCGCCGTTTGTCGCGATATCGCCGATACGCAGACGCGCGCTCTTGAAGTCGGGACCGCCGAGGAGATTCCAGCGCCCGGGGTGCAGGACTTCGACGCGCCGTCCGTCAGCGGTGAACGCGGACGAAAGATCGAAGTCGCCGCGCAGCCAGATTTGTTGAAGGAGTTTTTCAGGAAAAGAGAACGGACCGTAGAGCCCCTGAATCTCCGCAACGGCCATGTCCTCCCCGCCCCCGCCGGGAGTTTTCATCATGATTTGGGACGGCGCCATTCCCGCTCGTTCTCGCGCGTCAGTCCAGAAACTTGTGTGCGCTGGCGCGCCTCGGCACGGCCGACCCAGGCGGCAAGGTCGGCCGACGAAAGACCTGCGGCGCCGAGCGCTTCAACGGTCTGGCGTTCCGCGCGATCGTCGGTGGCTACGATGCAGGCCGAGGCATTTTCCGCATTTCCCACGAGTTGCTCGATAACATCGTCAGCCGTCGTGCCCGTCGGTGTGTAGAGATGCGTGAACGTCGGATGATCCGATGGCCGCTCGATCACCAGCTCACTGCCGCGACCGTCGAAAACGATCGTCACACGCAAATGCTCTGTGTCGTGAAGAACACGGAGGCGTTGCGAAAGGCTCGCGCGTGCGGCGGCGCGATCACGTTTCAACAAGACCCGCAATTCCGGCCAAGCGTGCAGGATGTTCGAGCCGTCGATCAAGAGATGTTTGTCCAAGGCCACATTCGTCATCCTGCCGGGAATCTGTACGCGTGCAATGCGCCCGTTGCGCGTACCGCGATCTGTCATGCCCCGCCCCATCGGGCACTGTATCAGAAACACGGATTGCCCGTTTGCGGCGGGCGCGACCGCGAATCCAGAGTGTCTGGATGCAAGCCGCTGCGCCGCCTGAAGTCGAAAAGCCTCCCGCCATCGAAGGTACCGCGATGAACGTGTTGGTCGCCCTCAGCGTTTCCCATCTGTTGAACGACACGATCCAGGCGCTGCTGCCCTCGATCTATCCGTTGCTGAAAGAATCGTACGGCCTCTCGTTCACGCAAATCGGCTTTCTCACGTTCACCACGCAAGTCACGGCCTCGCTGATGCAACCGCTGGTCGGCGTGTACACGGACAAACGTCCGCTGCCCTACTCCCTTCCCATCGGGATGAGTTTAACGCTCATCGGTCTGGTGATGCTTTCGCTCGCTGGCGATTTTCGCGTGCTGCTGATCGCGTCCGCGCTGGTGGGCATCGGCTCCGCTATTTTCCACCCGGAGGCGTCACGGCTCGCACGGATGGCCTCGGGCGGACGGCACGGTTTCGCACAATCGCTTTTCCAAGTGGGTGGAAACTTCGGTACCTCGCTCGGCCCTCTCGCGG
>CAMLSH010000535.1 GCA_946482625.1 uncultured Opitutaceae bacterium | reverse complement strand
CGCCCACTGTAATCTTTCCAAATTCCGCTCGCGGTCGCCCCGGTTCCTGTTTTTTCCTGAAAGACTCTATCCATGGCACGCATCGTCCAAAAATACGGCGGCACCTCCGTCGGTGACGTCGAACGCATCAAAAAAGTCGCTGAGCGCATCAAATTCACCCGCGATGAGGGCAACGAAGTCGTTGTCGTCGTCTCGGCCCGCGCCGGTGTGACCAACGAGCTCATCGCCCGCGCGAAAGCCGTGACGCCGCATCCGAGCGAGCGCGAGATGGACATGCTTCTCTCCATCGGCGAACAGGAGACGATCGCGCTCGTCGCCATGGCGCTGCACGGCCTCGGCGTTCCCGCTGTGAGCTACACCGGCGGACAGGCCGGCATCTTCACGGACAAAGTCCACACCCGCGCCAAAATCCAGGCGATCAACCCTGCATCGATCGAGAAAGATCTGAAGGCGGGCAAAGTCGTCATCGTCGCGGGATTCCAAGGAGTGAACGCCGAAGGTCAGATCACCACGCTCGGTCGTGGCGGCTCCGACCTTACCGCCATCGCGCTCGCCGCTCCACTGAAGGCGGACAAGTGCGAGATCTACACCGACGTTGACGGCGTCTACACGGCCGATCCACGCGTCGTGAAAACGGCAAAAAAACTCACTGAGATTTCATACGACGAAATGCTTGAACTCGCTTCGTCCGGCTCGAAGGTCATGCAAAGCCGCTCGGTCGAATTCGCCAAAAAGTTCGGAGTCGTTTTCGAGGTCCGCTCATCGTTTAACTACAACCCAGGAACCATCGTGAAAGAAGAAGTCGCCTACATGGAAAAAGTCGTCGTGCGCGGCGTCGCCGTCGATAAGGACCAAGCAAAAGTCATCGTCAGTAACATCCTGGATAAACCTGGTTCGGCCGCGAAAGTTTTCCGCGCGCTCGCCGATGCCAGCATCATCGTCGACATGATCGTCCAGAACGTCGGTCGCAACGGCATCGCGAATCTCACCTTCACTGTGCCGCAGACCGACACACACAAAGCTCAGAAGGCGCTCGAGCCCGTGCTCGACGACATCGGCGGTGGCCAGGTCGCCATTCACGAAAGCATCGCGAAGTTGTCGGTCGTCGGAGTCGGCATGAAGACGCACTCCGGTGTCGCCGCTACGCTCTTCCAGGCGCTCGCCGACGCGGGCGTGAACATCGAGCTCATCACGACCTCTGAGATTAAGATCTCTGTCGTAATCGATCAGTCCCGCGCCGAAGATGCCGCCCGCGTTGCCCACGCAGCGTTCCAGCTGGATCAGCTGTGATCCGGAAACGGAAAAACGTAACCACTGCTAAAAACTGATCGCTGGGAATAACGGGAATCCAATCCGTCGGATCGGATTCCCTCCATTCCCAATCATCAGTGTGCATCAGTGGTTAACTCTGACTCTGCATCAGTCATGCGCTTCATCTCCACTCGCGGACAAGCACCAGCCCTCGGTTTCAGCGATGCCGTCGCCACCGGACTTGCGCCCGACGGCGGATTATTCCTGCCCGAGACGCTCCCGAACTTTTCGGGCGATCTGAAGCGTTTTGAAAAACTCAGTTACCCGGAACTTTGCTTCGAATTCCTGAAGGTCTTCGCGACCGACATTCCTCAGGAAACGCTGCGCGCGATCATCGCGAAATCGTACACGACCTTCTCGCATCCCGAGATCGCACCGTTGAAACAGCTCGGCGAAAAGCTGCACGTCCTCGAACTCTTCCACGGACCCACGCTCGCGTTCAAAGACTTCGCGCTCCAGCTCCTCGGCAATCTCTACGAACACCAGTGCCGTACGCGCGGTGAGACGATCAACGTCCTCGGCGCGACATCCGGCGACACCGGCTCAGCCGCGATTCACGGGCTGCTTGGCAAGCCCGGCACCGCGATTTTTATCCTCTATCCCGACGGCCGCACCTCGCCGCTTCAGGAGCGCCAGATGGCCTGCACCGGCGCCGCCAACGTCTTCGCCCTCGCGATCGACGGCTCGTTCGACGACGCGCAAGCCGCCCTGAAGGACGTCTTCGGAGATCAGCAATTTCGCAAACAGCACCGCCTCTCCGCGGTGAATTCCATCAACCTCGCACGCGTGCTCGCCCAGTGCGTTTACTATTTGAGCGCATGGCTGCGCCTGCCGCTCTCGCAGCGTGAGGAAGCCGAGTTCGTCGTTCCCACGGGCAACTTTGGAAACGTGCTTGCCGGTTGGATGCTCCAAAAAATGGGCGTGCCGATCCGCGGTTTCCGCGTTGCCACGAATCAGAACGACATTCTCCACCGCCTTTTCACAACCGGCGAATATGCAGTCGCCGATGTTCGCGCCAGCCTCGCGCCGTCGATGGATATCCAGGTCGCGTCGAACTTCGAGCGCTTCCTCTACTTCAACGTCGGTCGCGACGGTGCGAAAGTCCGCGAGATCATGCAGACGTTCAAGGCGACCGGCCGCCACACGTTCGCCAATTTCGACCGCGACACCTTCACCGCCTCGCGCTGTACCGACGCGGAAATCCCCGGCATCATTCGCAACG
>CAMLSH010000534.1 GCA_946482625.1 uncultured Opitutaceae bacterium | reverse complement strand
TGGCCGGTGATGGAGTTGGCGCCGGTGCCGGGGCGGCCGATGTTGCCGGTCATCAGCGCGAGGTTGATGATGGCCTGCGCGGTGCGAGTGGATTCGTGGCCCTGGTTGACGCCCATGGTCCACCAGAAGGAGACGCGTTCGCGGGTGGCGATGATGTCGACGAGGCGGTGGAGCGTGGCGGCGTCGATGCCGGATTCGGCGATGGTGCGCTCGAGCGTGAACTCGCGGAGGAAGGCGGCGAAGGCGTCGTAGTTGGCGGTGTGCGCGTCGATGAACTCGCGCTTCACGGCGCCGCGTTCGATGAGGAGATTGGCGAGGCCGTAGAGGAGAACGAGGTCGCTCTTGGGTTTGATCGGCAGATGGAGCGTGGCGGCCATCGCGGTCTCGGTGCGGCGCGGGTCGATGACGACGATCTCGGGGTTGCGCTGATTCATCATCACGCGCTGCCACATGATCGGATGGGCGATGCAGGGGTTGGCGCCGATGAATATGAGGGCGTCGCTCTCCTCGAAGTCTTTGTACGTGAATGGAGGCGCGTCGAAGCCGAAGGATTGTTTATAGGCGACGTGCGATGTGGCCATGCACTGGCGGGTGTTGGAATCGACGTGGAGCATGCCCATGCCGAACTTCGCGAGTGCGCCGAGGAGGGCCATTTCCTCCATGACGATCTGGCCGGTACTGAGGAAGGATAGGGACGATTTGCCGTGGCGCTCCTGGATGCCTTTGAAGTTTTTCACCATCGCGGCGAGAGCGGTGGGCCAGTCGACGGGCTCGAGATTGCCGGTGTCGGGATTGCGTAGCAGCGGCGTGGTTACACGGTCGGGGGCGGCGAGTGGCGTGAGGGCTTCCCAGCCTTTGGGGCAGGCCATGCCGAGGTTGACGGGGTAGTTGGCGTTGGCGGTGAGATTGATCGCCTGGCCCTTTTCGTTGAGGTGGACTTTGAGCGAGCAGCCGGTGCTGCAGAAGCCGCAGACCATGTCGGTGGTGGCGGCGGGCTTAAGGCGTGCGGGGATGCGACCGAGACCGAAGTCGCCGGGGTGAAGAACGAGTTCACTCGTCATCGGGCCGAGGCGGGCGTGGAGCAGGTCTTCGATTTGAGGGAGCATGGGCCGGAGATTCGGAATCGGAAATTACACAGAGAGCACAGAGAACGGAAGGAGGACTGAGAGGCGTGTAGAGTGTTCGGGGCCGATAGGCGGTCTGGAATGTAAGTGTAGATGAGGAGACTTGGACTACTTGAGGTCCTCTGTGCTCTCCGGATTGGGCTCTGTGCGCTCTGTGTAATGGATCGAAATGTGGTTCATTTGGAGACGACGCCGGGCATTTTGGGGGCGACGACGGCGCGGAAGTAGAGGTAACGCTCGGTGAGTTCGCTGGCGAGGGTGACGGCGAGAACGAGCCAGCCGGCGGAAGACGGGAGCTGGCCGGTAGCGGTGGCGAGCGCGAGCGCGGGGATGGCGATGAGCGCCGTGGCGATCCGGAGGCTGAAGGCGTTGTGGAGGGGACCGAGAAGCATTTGCGCGGTTTTGAGCGCCGCAGTGGGCGTATCGTCGTCTTCGTCGAGGGGACGGAGAACGCGTGCTTCGACGGCGAGTTTGAAAAGCAGGGAGCCGAAGAGCGCGAAGAAATGAGGCAGCGTGGGCGAGGCGGCGAAGAGGGTGGCGAGACCGAGCGCGAGGCCGGCGCCGAAGAAGCGCGGGATCGTTTGAGCGGCGCGCCAGAGTTCGCGGCGCGTATCGATGTAGATCATCGAGGAGCAGAAGATACCGAGGAGGCCGACGCTCGCGGTGGCGGCGGTGAGGAGTGAATGGTGAAGAGTGAGCAGTGAAAGGGCCGGAGCGATGGAGGCATGGATGACGTCGGCGGGGAGGAGCGCTGCGAGGGGGCCTGCGGCGGTGGCTGTCGCGAGGCCGAACCACGGGCCGAAGATGACGGCTTCGCGGGACAGCCAGGATTTGCGGAGGCCGAGGAAGATGCGCCAGGCGCGGAGCGGCTTTCCGAGGTGAAACACGCTCGCGAAGAGTCCGGCGGCTCCGCCGAGCCAGCCGCTGAAGACGAGCGGAGTGGCGTAGGTGGGATAGAAATACGCGAGGCTGAAGCAGCCGACAGCCATGGGCATCAGCGTGAGCATGAAGACGAGCGGCCAGTGCGGGTGTTGCGGGCGAAGGGTGGCGGCGTCGGCGGCGAGGATTTCGGCGGGGAGCGGCTTGTTGGAGATGTAGCGTGTGGTGGGCTGCGTGTAGTCGGGCGACGGTGCGCCGGGGAGGAAGTCGGTGGTGTCGAGCGCGGGCTGGCCGTTTGCGTGGGTCGTGACGGTGACGATCTTGATGGCGTGCGTGGGGCAGGCCTGGACACAGGCGGGGGCTTCACCGACGGCGAGGCGGCTGTGGCACATGTCGCACTTGCGGACGATGCCGAGGCGGTCGTTGTATTTGGGAACATCGTACGGGCATTTGAGCACGCAGTACTGACAGCCGATGCATTGGTCGTCGAGGTGGCGGACGATGCCGGTGACGGGATCTTTTTCGTAGGCGAGGACGGGGC
>CAMLSH010000533.1 GCA_946482625.1 uncultured Opitutaceae bacterium | reverse complement strand
CTCGTCGTGTCGAGCGACCTCCCCGAAGTCCTCGGCCTCGCCGACCGCCTCCTCGTCATGCGCCAGGGCAAACTCGCCGCCGAATTCGCCCGCGCCGAGTTCAACCCCGAACGCATCCTCGCCTCCGCCCTGCCGGTCGAGACCTCCGCCGCCTGAGTTTTCCTAATTCTGCATTTCTAATTCTTAATTTCCCATTTGCCCGATGACCGCCAGTCCCTCCGCCGCCACACCGTCCGCCAAGCCCGGCAGCCTCGCCCTCGTGCTCGATCGCGCCGGCATGCTCATCATCCTGGCGGCGCTCACGCTTCTGTGCGCGTTCACCGTTCGCAACTTCGCCACCCCGGCCAACGCGATGAACCTGCTCCTCCAGGTCTCCACCGTCGGCATCGTCGCCACCACGATGCTCTTCTGCCTGGCCTCGGGTAATTTCGATCTCTCCGTCGGCACGCTCATTCCCGCCGGCGGCGTCCTCTGCGCGCTCGTCCTGCGCGACACCGGCAACGTCGTCGTTGCCGTCGGCGCCGCCCTCGCCTTCGGTGCACTCGTCGGCCTCATCAACGGCGTCGTCGTCGCGAAATTTAAGATCAACCCGCTCATCACCACGCTCTCCACGATGATGATGGTCCGCGGCGTGGCCTTCGTTTTCGCCGACGGAAAATCCATCGGCATCAACAACGATGCCGCCCTCGACCTCGCCAACGTCGCCTTCCCCGTCTTCTACAACGAGCGCGGCGGCGTCCTCTTCCAGATCACCCTGCCCGTCTGGATCTGCTTCGGCCTCTTCGCCCTCTTTGGATTTCTGCTCAAGCGCACGACCTTCGGCCGCAACACGCTCGCCATCGGCGGCAACGAGGAAGCAGCCCGCCTCGCCGGCATCGCCGTGGACCGCGTGAAGATCACCATCTTTGTCCTCCAAGGCGCCATCGCCGCGCTGGCGGGGGTCCTCCTCGCCGCCCGCATGGGCATCGGCGATCCGAAGACCGCGCAAGGCATCGAGCTCTCCATCATCTCCGCCTGCGTGCTCGGCGGCGTTTCGCTCAGCGGCGGCATCGGCCGCATGAGCTACGTCATCGCGGGCGTCTTCATCATGGGCATCGTGGAAAACGCCATGAACCTCCTGAGCATCGATTCATTTTATCAATACATCGTCCGCGGCGCGATCCTCCTCAGCGCTGTCCTCTTCGACCGATTCCGCCAGCAGCGCTAACCCGGCGAGCAGCAGAAAAAAGCCGCGCCCCGAAGGGCGCGGCTTGAGAACCATGCACGAACACGGGCCGCACGCGATCACCGCGGCTTTCCCGATTCGTCGAAAGCGATGGACGATCCCAAAACCGTACTGACGTTCACCGCGGAATTCCGGGAAATCTCCGCGGGAGACACCAAAGGATGGGACAGGGTAAAAACTGTCCCTCCACTCACACTGGGTACCAGCACGCAATTGATGCTTGAGGCATAACCACGGCTGACATTTGTGAGGTGATCGCGTATTCGATCAGCAGGAATGACCCCGGCCGGATAAGTAACCGATGCATTGCCAAGCACACCACCGGGTGTCACCGAAAGAACGAATGGCGTGTTCGCAGGAATACCTGCACTATCGGCTTCGATCCTCTGTATGGCTTGAGCGATCTGACGCGCGTCGTTAAGCATCGCGGCTGAAACGGCGCTTTTCCGCGACTTCCAAGGAACTGCAACCGCCATAACTACGAGTAGACCGATGATCGTCACAACGATCACGATCTCCACCAGAGTAAAGCCGCGGCGGCTTGAGTGAGTTTTGTTCATGTTTATGATGGGATGATGATGATATAAATAGCCCGATCGGGCTCACCTCACATTCCGGCAAGGCACTCCGCTGCACAATGCCCGATGAGTTAAACCAAGGTAAAGGGGCAGCGAAACATGTCTCCTGTTCTTCAAAGAGTTACACAATCGTTTCTACGGAAGTTACTATCAAGTGACCCCGGATTTTACCTCTTGAAGCAGACTGATTTAGGCTCAGCGGCGTGTTTACCCTAGGCATCGATTACGGCACCAACTCGGTGCGTGCTCTCATCGTCCGCGTCTCTGACGGCGCGGAATTTGGCAGCGCCATCGTCAACTATCCTTCCGGCTCGCAAGGCATCCTCCTCGACCCCAAGGACCACAACCTCGCTCGCCAGCATCCCGGCGACTACCTCTTCGGCCTCGAGAAGAGCGTGAAAACCGCCCTCGCCGCCGCGAAGAAAAAACCCGGCTTCAAGACCGACAAAGTCATCGGTATCGGCGTCGATACTACCGGCTCCAGCCCGATCCCGGTCGACAAATCCAATCGCGCCCTCGCCCAGGACAAGAAGTGGGCGAAAAACCTTCACGCCCAGTGCTGGCTCTGGAAAGACCACACCAGCTGGCGCGAAGCGGCCAAGATCACCGAGATCGCCGCCCAGCACCGCCCGCAGTTCATCGCCAAATGCGGCAACACCTACTCCTCCGAGTGGTTCTGGTCTAAGCTCTGGCACTGTCTCTTCGTCGCCCCCAAAGTCTTCGACGCCGCCTACTCCTGGGTCGAACTCGCCG
>CAMLSH010000532.1 GCA_946482625.1 uncultured Opitutaceae bacterium | reverse complement strand
CCAATCTCGCCGTAACTCGTCGCCTGGATTTCCGCCACCGGCGGCATCGCGTTGCGCGGAGGCTGCTGCCAGATCGCATAGCCGATATGCGTCTGGTCCGCGAAGTGCCGCCAGCGGCCTTTGCCAAGCTCCTCGTTAAACCAGGCGCTCAATGTCTCGTCTTCTTTGAAAAGCTCGCGCGCCCGCGCGGCCAGATAGTTCGCCGAGGCTCGGCCTTGAAACGCGTACAGACGGCTGAGCGCAGCGGCGACATACAGGTCGTTCACGATCGCGCATGCCTTGATCGGATACAGCACCAGTTGGAAAAACGCGTCTTTGCGCTCGGCGGGAAGCTGCGCATTCACGCGCTCCGCCCGGGCCAGCAGCTCCTTCCAGCCGGCGACCACCCGTGCGGCCTCGTCGTAGTTGACCAGACTGAACGGCTCTTCGGAAAGAGACTCGGGCCTGATCCAGGCATTGTACTTCGTGTACGTCGCCACGAGATCCGCGATCTCGCGGGCGTGCTCAGTGCCGAATTCCCGGGTCGCCCACAGCGTGCCGAACTCGCTCAGCCGTTCGTGCGGCCAGCGTTCCGGGTTCCAGGCGTAGGTGAGAAAAAACTCCATCGGAAACTCCATGGGTTTGAGATCGCCGACGTTTACGATCCACAACCGGTCCGCCCCATACTGCCGGGCGAGGTGCATCTGCTCCCACACCTTGGAAATGGAATTCGTGTTGAGCCACTTGTACGAACGCGGCCAGCCCACGTAGTCGAAGTGATAATAAACGCCCGCCCCGCCGGGCCGCTTGCGTTCCTCTGCGGTCGGCAGACGCCGGATATTGCCGTAATTGTCGTCGCACCAGAGCAGTATCACATCGTCCGGTACGCGCATCCCGTGCTCATAATATTCCTGCACTTCTTTATAGAGCGCCCAGAGCTGCGGCACCTTCGTCACATCGGCATTGACCTCGCGCTGTAGGATCGCGCGCTGGTCCGCCACGATCCGCTCCAGCAACGCCACGTTCGTTTCCTCGGACATCGCCTCGTCGCCATCCCCGCGCATGCCCATCGTGATCACGCTTTCGAACGCCCGGTTCCGCCTCACGCCGTCGCTCCAGAAACTCCGCAACCCCTCGCCATTCTTCGCGTAATCCCACGGACCTTTCCCATGGTTACCCCACTCCCGCTGCGATCGCAGCATTGGCTCATGATGCGAAGTGCCCATGACGATGCCGTACTCGTCGGCCAGCCGCGGATTCTCCGCGTCGTCCTCGTTGAAGGCGTTATTCCACATGGCCGGCCAGAGGTAATTCGCCCGCAGACGTAACAGGAGCTCAAATACGTGCCCGTAAAACGCGCTGTTCAGTCCGCCAAACTTTTCCTTCGCCCACCCGCTCAATGCCGGCGCTTCGTCGTTGAGAAAGATCCCTCGATATTTGACCGCCGGCGAATCCTCCACGAACCGCCCCGCGCGAACGAAAAGCTCCGGATGCCGGTGCGGCGCGACATCGGCCCACCAATGCCAGGGCGACACACCCGCCTGCTCCGACAGCTGATAAACCCCATAAATCGTCCCGCGCTTGTCGCTGCCCGCGATTACCAGCGCCTGCGCCACGCCTGGAAACGGCGCTTCAATCGTCTGCGTCATCCACGCCTCCCATTTGCCCCTGACTGGCGAAAAATCGATTTTCCCCGCGCGCTCGAGTTCATCCAGCAAACCGCTCCGACCGATCGTCCCCACAATGACCACGTGCCCGGCCTTCGGAACTGCCGATGCGACGCCCGGCTTCACGCGCGACACCGCCTCAATATCCTCCTGCAAATCCCCGACTGCGCGCCGCACACCCGGCCAGTCGCCAGCGTCCACCACCAGCGAAGCGGCTCCGCCCGATGCCACCAGCGGAAACGCGCCTTCCGTCGCTTCGAAAACCACCCGGCGTTCATCGCCCAACGCCGCATGCAGAGGCTGCGTTAACCAAAATGCGATTAGCGGGAGCAGATAGAGCGCACCTAGTCGTTTCATAGAAAATCAAGGATGAGGCTGATAACCAGACGGACTCTCCACCGGCCCCAGATAACTCGGCCGCACCCCGCCCGCATCGATGATCACGCGTTCGATCACCACGCCCGGCGTCACGAACCACACCTTCAGCACATGCGCGCCTGCCTTCTCGACACGATGTTTCGTCACCACACGTCGCACACTTTCCGATACTGCCTTGTCCCACGCCGCATCGTTCGTCCAGGTTCCCAGCTTCACGACCTGCGGCGGCGCATCGTCAAACGACACCGCCACGCTCAACGGCTGCCCCGGCAAAAAGTCCAGCGACGGCGCGCACTGCAACTCCACCGCCAGCTCCCCCGTCGACTTCAGCCACACATCATACTCGAGCCGCGCCGAGTCACCACCGGGCGCCACCGCTTTCGCCGTCACCGGAAACGCCGTCACGCCACCGGTCATCCGTCCAAACCCGTCGAGCGTCTTCCACTCAACGCCGCCGCCCGCCACCGCCCGCGCGAAATGAGGCGCCTCCATCGCCACCTGCCGGTCCGTCTCCACAAAACCCGTCACGCCCGAG
>CAMLSH010000531.1 GCA_946482625.1 uncultured Opitutaceae bacterium | reverse complement strand
TCGTACTCCTGCGACTCGATGAGGTTAAACGCCTCGTCCGCACTCGCCGCCACCGACACGTCGTAGTTGTCCTCCAATGCCTGCCGAAGCCCTTCGCGGGTATGTTTCTCGTCGTCGACGATGAGGACACTGGGGACCATGCGCGCCATTCACACGAGCGCAGCTGGCACGGTCAAGCGTCGGTAATAACCCCGCCAGCCCTGACCGCCCCATCGCAGCTGCCCGGCCTCTCAACGCCGAATGTCGGCCACCGCCTGCGGACGATCGGTATTCTCGGGTTTGTCGTCGCGCATATCCGAATCGTCCCCGTCAGAGCCGCCCGGCTTACTCGCCTCCGGCAAACGTTGCCCACCGAGCAACGCACGCAGCGCGTTGACCGACCCGCGTAACACCGCGACTTCGCGTTTCATCTCGGCGGTGACGCTCGCGTTTTCTTCCGCGCTGGCCGCGTTGGCCTGGGTGATTTTATCGATCTGCGTGACCGCCGTGACGATCTGGGAAAACCCGGTGCTTTGCTCGCTGGACGACGTCGCGATCTCGCCGATCAGATCATCGACCTGCGACGCCGAGGTGCGGATCTCGTGGAGACCACCGGCAACTTTCGCGCTGAGCGAAGCGCCTGCTTCACCTCGCGCGATCGAGTCGGCGATTTTTTCTGCCGACTCACGCGCGGCCTGAGCCGAGCGATGCGCAAGGCTGCGCACTTCATCGGCAACGACCGCAAATCCCGCGCCCGCTTCTCCCGCCCGCGCGGCTTCGACAGCGGCGTTGAGCGCGAGGATGTTCGTTTGAAAGGCGATCTCATCGATCGTCTTCACGATCTTACCGATGTTGCTGCTCGCTTCTTTCACGGCCTCCATCGCGTGAGTCAGCGCTTCCATATCGGTGGTGCCGGCGTCGGCCACCTGCCGCGTGCGACTCGCACTTCCCTTAGCGCGACCGGCGCTATCCGCATTGCGCTGCGTCATGCTGGAAATTTCTTCGAGCGACGCGCTGGTTTCCTGAAGAGCCGCCGCCTGACTGTTTGCGCCTTCGGCCAAAAGCTGGCTCGACTGGCTGACCTCCTCGGCAAATTGCGCGAGCGCGTCCGCCGCCTGATCGAGCCGGCTCGCCGTATCGGCCAATGGACGGGAAATCGCGCGCTGAAAACGCCACGCGCCCAGCCCGAGTGCCAGCAGCGTGACGATCAGCCCCGCCGCGGCGAGTTGGAGCGCATTCGTATTCGCTTTTTCACGCTCCGCCATTTCGACAGTCGCGGTCCGCTCCACGTCGTCGGCGTGGCGACGCAAGGCCTGCACGCAAAGTGCGAAGCGCGGGTTGTACTGATCCACGTAAAGCTCCAACGCACCCGCGCCGTTGCCGGTGATGACTTGTTGGATCACCGCCTGCCCCGCGTCCTGAAGCGCTTTCAGCGCGGGCTGCATCTCCGGCGAAACCACCGTGATTTGCTCCGCGGATTCGCGGTCCACTTTTTCGTACCGCTCGAGCGCCGCCTCGATCTCGTCGGCATCCTTAAGCCGCAACAAAGTTTGCAAAGCCGCCTGCGCCGCAGTGAGCCGCTCGAGCGCAGAATAAGAGCCGCGCAATCCTCCGCTCACAGACGCAGCGATCCGCGCGTCGCCGGCGCGCGTCCAGCCAGTGAACCACGCCGAGGCGATGGCGACCACCGCGACCGCCAGCATGGCCGCTCCCGCGAACGCGAGCAGCCGGCTACGAACTGAAGAGAACCAGTGACGCATGAAAAAGTTTCCCGCCGGTTAGCCCGCGAGTTTGCTGAGGCTGATGCCCACGACCAGCGAGCCGATGGGTTTGCCTCCATCGAGCACCGGGACGGCGATCTGGATCTGTTGCATGCCGCTCGATTCATCGACCTCGACGGGCCCTTGCCACGGTTTTCCGGTCATCGGCACGTCATGCTTGGGTTTACCTTTGTGCGACCACCCGGAGGTTTTCGCGAGGAAGCCAACCTTCAGTCCTTCCGCATTCGAGACAAACGCCTCGGTGACCAAATCGGTCTTCCGGCTCTTCAAAAGCTGCCCGACCGGATTCTTCGTGAAGCCGCGCACAAGCGGATCGAGCACCGTGAGCGATTTCCATTTGTCCTGAGTCAACGCGGCGTGCTCCGGCGGAAGCTTGGCATTGTGCGCACGCACGGCGTCGACGATCACCGGATCGGCGGCCCACGTGGCGATCAGTTTGAGCTGTTCATCGACCTTCGCCTGAACGGCGGAGTCGAGCGTTTGAGCGTGAACGCCACTGACGGCGGCAACCAGCGCGAGCACGGCGGTGGCAAAGAAGGGAAAACGAAGTTTCATGGGAGCAGATTTAAGTGGGAACGGTTGACCGGATCAGAACACGACCTGAACGCGGCCGAGGAGCCGGCCTTGGTCGGAAAGCGGGCCGGCAGGATCGCCGAGCAGGTAGCTGAGCGAGAGCTTCAGGTCGTCGCCCTTGATGTAGTAGTTGAGGCCAAACAGCCACGACTCGCTCGTGGTGTCAGCGACGTCCACGTTGGAATCGTAGGTCTCGAAGCGCAGCACCGCCTGGAGGGTTTTCGGGATCAGGTA
>CAMLSH010000530.1 GCA_946482625.1 uncultured Opitutaceae bacterium | reverse complement strand
TGGCGAAGAGCTCACACGGGGAAACTCGGATTTGGGTCGAATAACGCGCCGGGACGGCGCGTTCCACCTCGGAGATGGAACGCGCCTGCGAGCTGGTGCGGACGTTACTTCTTTTTGCAGAGGAAATCGACGAGCGCTTTGGCGGCACGGCAAAGTGAACGCGTTCCGTGGTGAATGATGGCAATTTGCCGCGTCGGCTTCTCCTTGAGCGGCCGGTAGACGACGCCGTCGTGCGCATCGGTCCGTAGTGCCATCGCGGGGACGAGTGACACGCCGAGTCCGGCGGCGACGAAGGCGTGCACGGTTTCGATCTGCGCGCTGCGGAAACTCACGCGCGGGGAAAAGCCGCGCGCTTGGCAGAATTGAAGGGCCTGTCCGCCGAGGCAGTGGCCTTCCTTCATCACGATGAACGGCTCGTTCTCAAGATCGTGGACGGAGAGCGCGCGTTTCCGCGTCAAGGGGTGCTCGGCTGGCAGCGCGAGCCACAGCGCCTCGGTGAAAAGCTCGGTGCTCACGAGGCGGCGCCCTTCGGCGGGTGCGCTGATCAAGGCGAGATCGAGGTCCTTGCTTTCGACGGCGCGCGCGAGATTGGCGGTGGTGTCTTCATTGATGGAAACCTCGATGCCGGGATGCGCGGTGCCGAACGCTTTGAGCACGGCGGGCAAAAAATAAGGCGCCACGGTGGGCAGCACGCCGAGCTCGACTTTGCCGCGCACGAGCCCGCGGACATCGCGGATTTTTTCCCGGGCAGCTTCGAGTTCGTCGATCACGCGTTCGGCGTGCTGGCGGAAAAGTTCGCCGGAGGGCGTGAGCGCGACATCGCGGCGATTGCGCTCGAACAGCTTCTCCCCGAGCTCGTCTTCAAGCTTCATGATCTGCTGGCTGAGCGAGGGCTGGGCGACGTGGCAGCGCTCGGCGGCCCGGCTGAAATTGCGAGCGTGAGCGACCGCGAGGAAGTAGCGGAGTTGGTGGATTTCCATAATAGCCGACGCCTATACCGGAAATAGGAACGTTATATTTCAAACCTATAAACGGGGCTGGTACTCTGGGCGTCCTTCCGCGACGGCCGCGCATGCAATCCGCGACGGCCACAACCCGCTCACTTTCGATCATGTCCAACAACTCCTCTCCCGTTCTTCCTCAACTCACGACCGCCTCCGGCATCCCGGTCGGCGACAATCAGAACTCGCTCACGGCTGGCCCGCGCGGTCCGGTGTTGCTTCAAGATTTCTGGCTGCTCGAAAAGCTCGCGCACTTTAACCGCGAGCGCATTCCGGAGCGCGTGGTTCACGCGAAGGGTTCGGCCGCGTACGGCACGCTCACGATCACGCACGACATCACCAAGTATTCGAAGGCGAAGCTGTTCTCCAAAGTAGGCAGGCAGACCGAAGTCTTCCTGCGTTTCTCGACGGTCGCCGGCGAGCGCGGCGCGGCCGATGCCGAGCGCGATGTGCGCGGGTTCGCGCTCAAGTTCTACACGGAGGAGGGCAACTGGGATCTCGTGGGCAACAACACGCCGGTCTTTTTCATCCGCGATCCGCTGAAGTTTCCCGACTTCATCCACACGCAGAAACGCGACCCGCAGACCAACCTGCGCAACAACACCGCCGCGTGGGATTTCTGGTCACTGTCGCCTGAGTCATTGCACCAAGTCACGATCCTCATGAGCGATCGCGGCATTCCGAAGAACCTCCGCCAGCAGCACGGCTTCGGGTCGCACACGTATTCGTTTATCAACGCTATCGGCGAGCGGTACTGGGTGAAGTTTCACTTCAAGTCGCTTCAAGGCATCGCAAACTACACCGATCAAGAGGCGGCCGAAGCGGTGGGCCAGAATCGCGAGACTTCGCAGGCCGATCTTTTCCACGCGATCGCCGACGGCAATTTCCCTCGCTGGCGTTTCGCCGTGCAGATCATGCCGGAAGCCGATGCGGCGACCTACAAGGTCAACCCGTTCGATCTCACGAAGGTCTGGCCGCATGGCGATTACCCGCTGATCGATGTGGGCGTCCTCGAGCTGAACCGCAATCCGCAGAACTATCACGCGGAAGTGGAGCAGGCGGCTTTTTCTCCCGCCAACGTCGTGCCGGGCATCGGTCATTCGCCCGACAAGGTCCTGCAGTCGCGCATCTTTTCGTATGCCGATGCGCACCGCTATCGTCTGGGCGTGAATCACCAGCATCTGCCGGTGAACGCGCCGAAGTGCCCGATTTTCAACTACCAGCGCGACGGCGCCATGCGTTTCGACGGCAACGGCGGCGGCTCGGTCAACTACGAGCCCAATTCGTTCGCGGGTCCGAAAGACTGCCCGGCGCTCAACGAGCCGCCGCTGAAAATCTCCGGCGACGCCGACCGCTACAATCACCGCGAGGGCAACGACGACTACACGCAGCCGGGAAATCTCTTCCGCCTCTTCACGCCGGAGCAGAAGGAGCGTCTCTTTGGCAATATCGCCCGGCACATGGCCTCCGTGCCGCGGGAAATCCAGTTGCGCCAGATCTGCCACTTTTTCCGCGCCGATCCGGCTTACGGTCTCGGCGTCGCGAAGGCGCTGAACCTCGACATCGGCGAGTTCAT
>CAMLSH010000529.1 GCA_946482625.1 uncultured Opitutaceae bacterium | reverse complement strand
GTCTCAGTACTCGTTGAAGATGCGTTGGAGTTCGCGCGGATCGCTGGTCTTGGTGAGCGCGAGGCGGAGGAGGACGCGGGCTTTTTGGGCGTTGAGGTTGTCGGCGGTGATGATGCCACGGCCGGCGCCACGCTCGCTCAAGGTTACGCGGCCGGCACCCTTGCGATCGCTCTGCACGATGACCACGCCTTTGGACTGGGCGGCTAGAAATGCTTTCGCGTAAGCAGGGGAACTGTCGGCGTAGACGATGCCTTTTACGCCGGCCTCGGTGAGCGCGAGGATGGGCGCGGGGCTGGCTTCTTGATAGCCATAGACGATGTCGACCGGCGGGAGTGTTTCGAGTTTGGATACGTCGAATTCACTGGCGGCGGTGTGGCGGACGAGGGGATTGCGGTAGAAGACGACGCGATCGGAATCGACGAAGCCGAGCGGGCCGAGTTCGCGGGCGACGAAGGTTTCTACGTGGTAGGTGTGGTTCTTGGTGACGAAGCGGGCGGAGTGGATGGTGTCGTTGAGGACGACCATCACGCCCTTGCCGGCGGCCTCGGGCGTGGCGGCGGTGCGGACGGCGTTGTAGAGATTGAAGGGGCCATCGCGGCTGATGGCGGTGAAGGGGCGCATCGCGCCGACTACGACGACGGGCTTCGAGGATTTGACCGTGAGTTGGAGAAAGTAAGCGGTCTCCTCAAGTGTGCCGGTGCCGTGGGTGACGACGGCTCCGGCGATGTCCGGACGGGCGAGCGTGGCGTTGATGGCTTTGGCGAGTTTCAGCAAGAGATCGGTGTTGATGCCACCGGAGCCGATGTTGCTGATTTCGGTGACCTCGATTTTGACGAGCGACTTGAGCTCGGGAAGATCCGTGAGAAGCTCGTCGGGGGTGACACGCCCGGAGTTGTATTCGGCGAGTGTCAGGCGGTGGGCGCCTTTGGTTTGAATGGTGCCGCCGGTCGTGAACAGCGCGACGGTTGGATGTTCGGCCGCGGTGGCGGCGGTGGCCACCGCGGCGAACAACCAACATCCGACGAACAACAACGACCGTCGGAAAATGGAGAAGGGAGAAATCGATAAGGTCATGGGATCAGTAGGAGAATTTTTCGCCCGGAAGAGCCGGCGTAGTGGGAGGCAGTTTGCGGACGCCTTTGGCGGCGGCTTCGTAGCCGGAGGCGATCTTGATGAGCGCGGGCTCGCTCCACGGGCGGCCGAGGATTTCGAGGCCGACGGGATTGCCGTCGGGCGTGAAACCCATGGGCACGACGAGGGCGGGTAAACCGGTGAGCGGGCTGAGCTGGATCGTGTCGCTGTAGACAGTCTCGGGCGGGCGTGGACCGATCAGCATCGGGCGGCGGAGGCGGTGCGGATAGATGAGCGCGTCGAGCTGATATTTATCCATGAGCGCGATGGTGGCGGCACGCAGGGCGGCCTTGCCTTCGAGCGTGGCGCGGTACTCGGGGTTGCGATTGAGGTCGGGCGCGTTGTCGATGGCGGCCTTCATGCCAGGGCGCATGGGAACGTCTTCGTGACCCAGGAAGAGCTCGCTGGAGTTTTTATATGGATACTCCGGGCCCTGGCGGGCGAGGTAGTGATCGACGGCGGCGATGCGCTCGTAGCGGCTGGGGAGGCTGGTGGCGACGAGGTAGGGCTTCAGGTCGAGGCCGAGGGAAATGGGATCGTAGACCTTGGCACCGGCGGCGGGAAAAACGGCGATGGCTTTTTTCGCCAGCTCGATGACGTCGGGCTCGGATGGACCGAAGTCCCAGCCTTCTTTGAGAACGCCGATGCGAGCGCCGCGGAGGCCGTCCGCGGCGATGAAAGACGTGTACGGCTTGAGCGGCATTTCGCCGAGACTCTGGGCGGTCCAGAGGTCGAAGGAGTCGAAGCCGGCGATGATATCGAGGGTGGCGGCAAGGTCGTAAACGCTGCGAGCCAAGGGGCCGCCGCGTTCGCCGGTGATGTAGCTCCACATCTGTCCGTCGCGGGAGATGAGGCCGGAGGTGGAGGCGAGGCCGTAGAGGTTTCCGTCGGATGTGGGCGTGCGTATCGAGAAACCGGTTTCACTGCCGAGGCCGATGGTGCCGAAAACGGCAGCGAGGGCGGCGGAGGTGCCGGAGCTGGACCAGCCGGGCGTGCGCTTGAGATCGTAGGGATTGAGGGTGTTGCCGCCGAGGGTGCTGGCGGCGACGAGTTCGGGAGAGGCGTACCAGTCGGACTGGTTGTTTTTCCCGAGGATGACGACGCCGGCTTCGCGAAGTTTTTTGACGATGAACGCATCCTTCGACGGCTTCACGCCCTTGAGCGGGAGATAGCCGCCGGTGGTGGGCATGTCGAAGGTGTCGAAGACGTCTTTGACGACGGCGACGGTGCCGTGGAGCGGAGAACGCGGACCTTTGGTTTTGCGCTCGGCGTCGAGGGCGCGGGCTTCGGCGAGGGCGTTGGGATTGAGGTAGAGAAACGATTTTAGCGAGGGGCCCTTCTGGTCGTAGGCTTCGACGCGCGCGAGGTAGAGCTCGACGAGTTTTTCGGAGGTGAGAGCGCCGGCGTCCATCGCGGCCTGGATGTCGGCGGCGGTGGCGGAGGACAGGTCGAAGT
>CAMLSH010000528.1 GCA_946482625.1 uncultured Opitutaceae bacterium | reverse complement strand
TGCGAGCGCAACTCCGCCAGCGGCGTGCGCAGCTCATGCGCGAGGTTCGCGCTGAAACGCCGTTCGCGGTCAAAACTCGCGCCCAGCCGCTCCAACAAATCGTTCAACCGACTCGCGATCGGACGCAGTTCCGCGGGCAGTTCTTCCACCGAGAAACGCTCCGTCAGAGAATTCGCGTCGATCCTCGACGCTTGGTCTGCGACGGCTCGCAGTGGTCGCAGACCTCGCCGCAATACAATCGGCACGACCAGCGTAATCACGGCGATCATCGCAACACCCGCGGTCGCCACCGTCACGTTCAACCGCCCAATCAGACCGTCCACGTAGCTGCGGTCTGACGCCACCACCACCCGCGCGACCATGTCGGTCTCTTTTCTCAGACCTCGACGGTTCTGCTGATTCGGCTCGAACTCGATCCCGATCGCCCGCCCCGGCCTTCCGTTAGGTAGCTGAAGATCCCAATACGCCGGAGACTCCAGCGCTCCGTACACCAGCGGCAGATCCCGCCCCCAGAGCGAATCCGAGCGCGTCAGCGAAACGCCGCGCTCGTCGAACACCTGGAAAAAATCCTTCGCCACATCGTAGTCGAACTCCCGCAAAAACCCGTCCGAGAACTCCACCTTGATCTGGTTGTTCCGTTGCTGTGTCGACGTGATCACGAAGAGCGCCTTCACGCGCAACGCGTCGTCGAACTGATCGTAGATCGAGTCGCGAAGCGCCCAATACGTCGCGCCACCCGCCCCGCCCAGCAGGAGCGCTAGCGCGAGCAACACGCCCAGCGTCAGCTGCCTTCGGATGGAGCGCATGCGTCTTGAGATTCCAGCACGTAACCGTGACCGCGCCGAGTGCGGATGATCGGCCGCGCCTTCGCCTCGGCCAGCTTCCGCCGTACGATGCAGATCGCCGAATCGACCACGTTGCTCATCGGATCCACCTGGCCGTCGTAAATGTGTTCCTCGATCTGGCTGCGCGACACCACCGCCCCGCGATGCAGCGCCAAATATTCGAGCAGCGAATACTCGCGCGAGGTCAGCTCGATCGCCTGGTCGCCACGCCACACGCGTTTCGCCGAGGTATCGATCGCCACGTCGTCGATCTCGATGCGCGAACTCTTCACCGCATACTTCCGGCGGCAGAGCGCCTGCACCCGCGCGAGCAGCTCCTCCAGCGCAAATGGTTTCACCAAGTAATCGTCCGCGCCCTGATTCAATCCACGCACTCGATCCTCCACCGTATCCTTCGCCGTCAGCAAAAGCACCGGCGTGTTTTTCCCATCCGCCCGGATTCGCTTCAACACTTCGAGGCCGTCAATCCCCGGCAGCATGATATCGAGTACGATCGCATCGTAGTCGTTCGACTGCGCGTGCCAGAGGCCGTCCTTACCGTCGGCGGAAACATCGACCGCGTAGCCCGACCGGCGCAGCGCCGCCCCGATATTCTGCTGCAGGCGGGCGGAATCTTCGACGAGGAGTACGCGCATTTCGAGAGGCTGCATCGTACGGTTCTCACATTACCGCTCCATGACAAAATCCACGTCGGGCCGGTAACCTCGACATAATCCCTCATTCGCTACGCTCCCGCCGGCTA
Organism: uncultured Opitutaceae bacterium; assembly: GCA_946482625.1. The sequence goes on along the minus strand of CAMLSH010000528.1, from coordinate 1,010 downwards.
TTTCATGAAACATTTTTCACCCACCTCTATTTGTCCTGCCCGACAGGTCATCTGGTTTGACCAAGGAACCCTCGCGGCCGCACCGTTTCCACTTTCGTGATGGCCCCCTTCTCCCGCAGCTTCCGTTTCACCGTGTTTCATTTCGCGAGCTTGGCCGCGCTCCCGTTCGCGACACTCCCCGCAGCCACGCCACCCGACTGGGAAAACGAGCAGGTCTACCAGATCAACCGCCAGCCCGCCCGCGCCACCTTCACGCCTTACGCGACCGCCGAGCAGGCCCTCGCCAACGAGCGCGCTAAATCCCCGTGGCTCAAATCGCTCAGCAGCAAAGACGCCTGGCGCTTCAACTGGGTGCCGCATCCCGACCAGCGCCCGCGCAACTTCTACCAACCCGACTTCGACGACTCCACGTGGAAACCGTTTCCCGTCCCCGCCAACTGGGAACTCAACGGCTTCGGCACGCCCATGTACATCAGCGCGGGCTACGCCTTTAAGATCGATCCGCCCCGCGTCATGGGCGATCCGAAACCCGAATACACCACATTCCACGAGCGCAATCCCGTCGGCTCCTACCGTCGTTCGTTCGAGACGCCCGCCAACTGGAAAGATCGCCACGTCTTCATCCACTTCGGCGGCGTCCAGAGCGCCTTCTACGTCTGGGTAAACGGCCAGCAGGTCGGTTACAGCGAGGGCTCGATGGAGCCCGCCGAGTTCGACCTCACGCCTTATCTCAAAACCGACGGCACCAAAAACATCCTCGCCGTCGAGGTCTACCGCTGGTCCGACGGCTCGTATTTGGAAGATCAGGACTCTTGGCGCTTCAGCGGCATTTTCCGCGATGTGTTTCTCTACTCCACCGCCGACGTTCGTATCGCCGACTTCGCCGTTCGCACCGATCTCGACGCCGACTACCGCGACGCGAAGCTCCTTATCAAACCCGAGATCGCCACCCGCCGCACCGACTCGCTCGCCGGCTGGACCATCCGCGCCCAACTCCACGACGCCTCCGG
>CAMLSH010000527.1 GCA_946482625.1 uncultured Opitutaceae bacterium | reverse complement strand
TCTCCTTCATCATCTCCCTCGGCACCATCGCCGGCGCGATCATCCCCGAGTTCACAAAAATCTTCACGAGCACCGAATCCCGCCACGTTAAGGAGATCGTCGTCTGCTCCCGCCAGGGCGGCGCCTCGCTCAACATCCTCTCCGGCTTCGTCGCGGGCAACTTCTCCGCCTTCTGGAAAGGCCTCGTCATCCTCAGCCTCATGGCCGGCGCGTATTATTTTTCCCAACACACCGCCATCCTCGCGATGATGCCGCCGGAGTTCGCCTTCGCCGCGCCCATCTTCGCCTTCGGCCTCGTGGCCTTCGGTTTCCTCGGCATGGGCCCGGTCACCATCGCCGTCGATAGCTTCGGCCCGGTCACCGACAACGCGCAGTCTGTCTACGAGCTCAGCCAGATCGAACAACGCCAGGGCATAACCGACGAAATTAAACGCGACTTCGGATTCACACCCGATTTCGAGAACGCCAAACTCCAGCTCGAAAAAGGCGACGGCGCGGGCAACACCTTCAAAGCCACCGCCAAGCCCGTGCTCATCGGCACCGCCGTCGTCGGCGCGACCACGATGGTCTTCGGCATCATCCTCATGCTGGAGAAAACCTACAGCGGCGTGATCGAGAAACTCTCGCTCGTCCACCCCGAAGCCTTGCTCGGGCTCCTCATGGGCGGCGCCGTCATCTACTGGTTCACCGGTGCCTCGATCCAGGCCGTCGTCACCGGCGCCTACCGCGCCGTCGTGTACATCAAAGAGAACATGAAACTCGACGCCGCCAGCGCGTCGATCGAGGCGTCGAAGGAAGTCGTCCGCATCTGCACCCAATACGCTCAGCGCGGTATGGTGAACATCTTCATCGTCATCTTCTGCTTCGCCCTCGCGCTGCCTTTCTTCAACCCGTTCTTCTTTATCGGATACCTGATCGGCATGGCGTTCTTCGGCCTTTTCCAGGCGCTCTTCATGGCCAATGCCGGCGGCGCGTGGGACAACGCCAAGAAAATCGTCGAGGTTGAGCTGAAACAAAAACACACGCCTCTCCACGCCGCGACCGTCGTCGGCGACACCGTGGGCGACCCCTTCAAAGACACCTCCTCCGTTTCGCTGAACCCCGTGATCAAATTCACCACGCTGTTCGGCCTGCTCGCCGTCGAAATCGCCGTCGGGATGGATAGCGTCTTCGCACGTCACGCACTGGGGAGCGCCATTCTACTCGTCGCGCTGATCTTCGTGTACCGCAGTTTCTACAGCATGCGTATCCCCGACAATCCGTCCGATGCCGCCGTCTCGCGCGCCCAACTCAAAGACAACTAGCTCCTCCGCGTTAAAGCGGAGCGGGTGTTCGCCCGAAAAAATCTGTCCCCGCATCGCTGCAGGGACAGACACACACACCGTGCGGGCTTTATGGATACTGCGAAAACCCGCCGGAATTCATTTCCGTTGTCCCGGTCGTCTCGGCCGCCGCGTGGACGCTGCCAGACCCGAGGTCACTTCGTGAAGAGCTTCGCCTCCACTCGGAGTAGACCTCGGAGGCGTCACGTCGCCGTTTTGCTCCTGGGCAACGTCCTCGCGGTCGCGCGTCAATTCATGCTCGGCGGCCAGCCAGAACTCGTCGTCCCGCCCCTCCGGCGAACCGTTTTTCTGCCAGAGTTCGCGGGCGCGCGCGCTGATCTCCTCGTGTCGAATCGGCGGCTGCGTTGAAGGTGTTATTTTCATGGAAAGTCGGGAGAAGGATTGGATGAGATGGGCGACAAATCGATCACGGCTCATGCGAAGGCGTGAGCTTCTTGCAGCGCGCGCATGTGAGGGGTCCGGCTCATCGCACGCATCCAGTCAACGGTTACCGTTTCCAAAGCCGTCTGCTGCAACCATCGCCTCGAGGTTCAGCCCTTGCGCCAGCGCAGTGAGCCGCTGGTCTGTGGCCCCTTCCTCGTTCAATGTCTGCTGCAGCAACTCCACGCTCTCGTTGTAGCCGAGGAGCTGCGCAAAGGTCCGGACCGTTCCGTAGCCGGCGATCTCGTAGTGCTCCACCCGTTGCGCCGCCGCGATCAATGACGCGTCCTTCACCGCCGACGCGGCCTTTTCCTTGATGTGCTCTTTCGCCTCGGCGAGGAGCCCTTTCATCGCTTTGCAGGTCTTTCCTTTCGCCGGGACGTCCAAGGTTTGGAAAATGGTCTCCAGTCGTTGCACATGTGTTTCGGTCTGCAGCCGGTGTTCGTTAAAGGCGATCTTCAGATCCGCACTATGCGCCGCCTCCTCCATTTCGGGAAGCGCCTTCAGAATCTGGTTCTCCGCGTGATACAGATCGCGGAGTTCTTCGAGGAAAAGATCGTGGAGAGTGTCGAGTTTGGACATGGGTTTTATCCGGTTAAAGTTTTCGTTTCCCGCAGAAGGCTGGCGACCATGCGGCGTGAGTTATTGACGACGTTTTCCCTCTCGCACCGTCCATGCCACCCGTCGCGCAAGATCATAAGCGCCTGAAAATCAGCGACCGTTTTCCTCGCAGAAAAACAACACGCGGAGCCATCATCGCTAAATGCACCAGTCCGGATCGCGAAAGCGGCGATGTGCAGTGAAATTTCGCGTCAGCGGGAAACCACTTTCTCACTTGGCC
>CAMLSH010000526.1 GCA_946482625.1 uncultured Opitutaceae bacterium | reverse complement strand
TACAGCGCCGTCAAAAACACCGCGCCCACGAGCACCGCCGGCGCCGCGTGCCGCACACCCAGCGCCAGCGTGACGCGTCGCCCGAACCAGCACAGAAACGCCGCTTTGCCGATGAGCGACGCCACCCCCATCGCGAGCATCAGCAGCGGCGCGCCCACCACGGTCACCGACAACACGATGAACAACAGCGGCGTGAGCAGCACCGTGAGGAACGACGCAAGCACCGTCTTTCCGGGCCGCTGCTCCAGCGTCTCCGAGCACTTCACCAACGCCCCGTTCATCACCAGCGCGATGAACAGATAGAGCATGAGAAACAATCCCGCGACGCCCCACGCCCAGAGCACATCGCGATGCAACGCGAGCGGCCGGCCCAACAATAACGCGTGCTGCACCCACGCCTGCAGTCCCTTCAATTCCGGCAGCCCCCCAAACGCGCCGATCTCGACGACGCCCTCCTCCATCACGGCTTCCGGATCGGCGTGAATCCGCGCGCCGATGCTCACCACATTGCCTTCAACGCGCGCCTTCGGGCCGAGCTCAACACCGCCCAGCACCGACACGACATTGCCGTCGACCGGCCCATCCACCCGCACATTGCCGAGCACCGCGACCACGTTGCCCCTCGCGCTGCCGGTGCTTCCGAGAAAAAGCGGGCCGAAAATCGCCACCCCATTGCCGTGTACTTTTCCATCCGCACGAACCGAGCCGAAAAGTGAAACCACATGCTCCGCCTCGTCGCCGGCCTCCAACGCCGCCTCGTGGCCCCACTTGAAAATCACGCGATCCTGCTGGCCGCGCCGCCAGTCGCGTTCGCGCTTCGACTGCCGCGGAGCCGCCTCCGGCGTCGGCGCACGCTCCACCTCGGGCTCATCGGCCATGATCGACGCGCGGGCGGGCGCTTTCGCTGGCGCCTCGACTGCCGGAGCGATCTCGGCGGACGGCGCAACAGGCTCGGACGGCGTCGGAGGCGGCGTGTCCTCCGCAAAAGCCCACGTGAGCGAAAGTCCGGCAAACGCGCCGAACAGGGAAAACAGGATACGAAACGGTTTCATGAGAGTGTGAGTGAAAAAGTGAGCGTGGACGGTCGGTTCGCGCGGTTTCAGCGGGACTTCCAGAGCAGCCGGTACGCAGCCGCGCCGAGCCCCAGCAGCCCGACGTAGGCGGCGGCGACGATCGCGCCTGCCAGATAAAACCAGCCCGTCGAGATCGTGGAAAACCACCGGCTGCCGGCGGCGGCGAGCGATTGCATGGTTTCGCGCATCGCAAAGAACTTCTGGAGAAACACGCCCGCAAACTCCGCGCCCGGGCCGTTCAACACCGTCAATGTCGCCGCGACGCAAATACACGCCGCGCAACCCGACAGCGCGAAAAACGCCGCGCGCGCCACCGCCGGCCATTCGGCGAACGATCGCCGCCACCACGGCCGCGCGGCCCGGCGCGCGATCTCGGTGCGCACCCGCTGTTCCAGCGAGGACGGCGCACGCAGCACCGGCTGGCTGCTCAACGCAGCGTGCAGGTTTTTTTCCAGTTGCTTGAAGCGTTCGTCAGTCATGGCGGAGAGCGCGGGTTCAGGCGTTGAAAGTTTCATGCGGCGCAGCCGACTTCATCAGTTCGCGGGCCAGCGCGGCCCGCCCGCGCATCACATCGGTTTTCAGTTTCGCGAGGGAGATCCGCAGCCGTTTCGCGATCTCCTCGTAGGAGAGTTCTTCAAAATGAAAGAGCACCAGCGGCACGCGCTGATGATCGGGCAGCTGGGCGAGCGCCCGCTCGATCCATGCACGCCGCTCAGATTGATCGATGCCGTCCTGAAAATTTTCCGAGGACGGAAACTCCACCGCTTGGTCATCGCGTTCGCCGCCCTCATCGCGCGCGAATTCCGAAAAAAAACGCCAGCGCTTCCGGTAACGCTGGAGATGATTGATCGAGAGATTGGTCGCGACCGTCTTGAGCCAGCCGCCCGCCGTCGGACTCACGCTCAACATGTCGAAGCGTTCGTAAGCCTTCAGGAAAACTTCCTGGGCGATATCCTCCGCCTGCGCCTGGTTTCCCGTGAGGCGCGCGGCAGTGGAATAGACCATGTCCTGGTAGCTGCGCATGAAAGCCGTAAAGTCGGCCGGGGTCAGCGGGCCCGCGGTGGAAGTTTGCACGTGAGGATCATCGTTCATGCGCAGAACACAGGGCCGGACCGGGAAGTTGCACCCAAAGCGCCGCGCTGCACAACCCGCGAATCAGACCATTCACGCGGCTTGCCACCGGGGCGGACGACCATTTCGTTCGGACTGATGAAACATTTCCGCATTTCCGCCCTCGCGATCCTTGCCCTTGTCGGCGCGCTCGCCGGCTGCCGCTCCGTGGCGCTCGACCCGACCGGCGAGACCACGGCCGTCTACAAGTTCGGCGAATTCCAAATGGTTTTTAACGCCACCGCCCCCGTCGTCGCCGAAGCCGCGAAGGCCGCGATCGCCGAAGCCGAGCTCTTCCTCACCAAAGCCGAGGTCAACAAATTCGACGCCACCCTCCTCGCTCGCGCCAACGGCGACAAGAAGGTGAAAATCAAGATCGAGGAAATCAACCGCCAGCAAACGCTCATCCGCATCCGCTACGGCGA
>CAMLSH010000525.1 GCA_946482625.1 uncultured Opitutaceae bacterium | reverse complement strand
TGCTGATCTCTCGCGCCCTCTGGCAACAGCTCGGCGGATTCGATGAACGCTACCGCAATGGCTGCGAGGACCTCGATCTCTGCTTCAAAGCCACCGCCGCCGGCCTCACCAACGCCGTCGCTCTTCGTAGCGTCATTTTTCACCACATCAGCGCCTCGCCCGGCCGTCGCCTGCACGACGAACAAAACACCCGCACGCTCGCCATCCGTTGGCGTTCACACTTGAGCCGCCTGGGCGCCCGCGCGTGGTGCCGCGACTATCTCACGCGCACCGTCAACGCCCGCACCGCTTTCGACGCGCCGCTCGACGGCCTTAAAACCGGCCTCCACGCCGCCGGCCTCACCCACCTACCGCCCACCGTCGCCCTGCGGCAGATGGCCGATGCGATCGACCGCGAGCACGTCCGCTGGCAGGCTCTCCTCGGTACGCCCGAGCGCTCCGCTTAACGCGCAGGACCATTGCTCCCCGCCGTTCCACCCGGCGCCGCCCCGCGTCACTGCGCGCACCACCGACTGCGGCCGCTGATTGATCGTCATGAACATCCGCCCGAGGTATTCGCCGATCACGCCAAGCAGCACCAGCTGAACGCCTGAAAACATAAGCAGCGCCGCCATCAGCGAACCCCAGCCAAACACCGGTCCCTTGCCCGTCGCCCAGAGATAGACCACGCCGCCCACCGCCAGCAGACCGCACGCGCCCATCACCAGTCCGAGCAACGTCGCCACCCGCAGCGGCATCACCGAAAAATTAACGAACGAGCTCGCCCACAGCCGCATCAAGCGCCGCAACGTGTATCCGCTTTCCCCTGCCGCGCGCTCGGCGTGCTTCACCTCCAGCGAACCGATCCGCTGAGTGACCTGCAGAAGCAATCCGTCGATATACGGGAAAGGCCCGCCATTAGCCGCAGCCTCGCGCGCCGCAAACGCGCTTACACACCGGAAACTAGAGAGGTAAAATCCTTTCGGTTTATCGAGCGCCCAGTCCGTCATCTTGTTCGTCAGCCAGCTCCCTGCATTGCGCCACGGAGAATGTTTCTTCTCCACGTACCAGCCGTAAACGACATCCAGCCGATCTGCCTTCGCCTTCTCCCAAAGCCGCAGCGCCTCGACCGGCGGATTCTGCCCGTCGTCATCGAGATTGACCACGTGCTCACCCCGCGCATGACGCCAGCCGGTCAACACCGCGTTGTGCTCTCCGAAATTCCGCGCGTGCTCCACATAGATAACCGGCACCTTCGCCTCGCGCATCAGTTCGCTGCAAACCATCGCCGTTTCATCCCTACTCCCATCATTCACCAGCACGATCTCGTGCCCGCCCTCGATGACCAGCGACTCTATGGTCTTCACGAGCGCGCGAATCGTCCGGGCACTAAAATACAGCGGAATAACGAAACTGAGCGCAGGGGCGTTGCTCATGACGGAGTGCGCCAACGGAAGATCTCATCGCAAATCCTGTCAACATCCCGAGGCGTCACCCCCGGGTGGCAGGGCAGGCACAACACCTCTGCGCACGCCCGCTCGGTCTCCGGCAGCGAAAGCGTTTCGACCGCAAACGCCGGCTGCCGATGCACCGGCACGGGATAAAGCACGCCGCATGCGATGTCCTTGGACAGCAAATACGCCCGCAGCTCCTCGCGCCGCGGCGTCCGCACCGTGAACTGGTGAAACACGTGCTCTGTCCCGACCGCCACCCTCGGCAACCCAATGGGGGCACTGCCGGCCCGCCGGCTTCCCGGGTCCCCCGTTTCGTCAGCGGTCAACGCTCCCAGCCGCGCCACATACCGCTGCGCCAGCTCGCGTCGTTTCGCGTTCTCCGCATCGAGATACTTCAACTTCACCCGCAACACCGCCGCCTGCAGCTCATCGAGCCGGCTGTTTCGCCCCGCGATCTCCGCGACATACCGATCCCGCCATCCATACTGCCGCATCATCCCCACGCGCTCAGCCAGCATGGCATTCGTCGTGAACACCGCCCCACCGTCGCCGAGCGCGCTCAAGTTTTTCGTGGGATAAAAACTAAACGCCGCCGCCTCGCCCCACGTGCCCACCTTCCGTCCGCCGATCGTCGCGCCATGCGCCTGCGCGCAATCCTCGATCACCTTCACGTCGTGCTTCGCAGCAACCGCCAGGATGCCCGGCATGTCCGCCGGCTGACCGTAAAGATGCACGGGGATCACCGCCTTCACCGCTCCCGCTTCACGGGACAACACCGTCGCCAACGCGCCCGCGCGCATCGTCATCGTCACCGGATCGATCTCAACAAACACCGGCCGCGCGCCCGTCTGCTCGATGGCCGACACCGTCGCCGTGACCGTGTTTGCCACCGTCGCCACCCGATCACCTACGCCGACTCCGAAGGCGCGCAACGCGATCTCCAAAGCCTCCGTGCCGTTAGCCACGCCAATCGTGTGCCCACCGCCTTGATACGCCGAGAACTCCGCCTCAAACGCCTCCACTTCAGGACCAAGGATATAATGCCCGCTCCCCAACACGCGGTCGATGGCCGCGCGAATCTCATCGGCATGCGCGAGGTACCCAGCTTTCGGATCGGCCGTCAGCAGCATGACGCCTCCTTGTACAGCCGGACCTTGGTCCGCGCCTCCGTAAATGTAGGCGGGG
>CAMLSH010000524.1 GCA_946482625.1 uncultured Opitutaceae bacterium | reverse complement strand
GCGTCGCAAAACGCGCCGCAATCGCCGCGGGCTTGCCCGCGACAAACGGCGTTTCAAAACGATAAACCGGCTGCGACCCGTCGCGTGGCGAATGGACGACGGTGGAAATCGATTCAGGGGAAATCTCCCCAGCGGTCTCTTGGGTGAAAACTTTCTGCGCGCTCGTCGCATCTTTCACCGCACGCGCGGCGCCCGCATTTTCAGGAGCGGATTTGGGGCTGAGTAAAAACACTGTCACACCAACAATAACGAGAACCAGGACCGAGAAAATCCAGCGGGCCGATGCGTCCTTTTTGATCATGCGCCTCTGTCGGAACAAAGATCGAAACGGTCAACGGATACACCTCAGGCGCTCCCGTTTTTACCTTCTGTTTCCGCGCGCACTGGGGTTCATCCCTTATCCGCACAGCGAATACGTAAATGAATCATAAAGCCTCGTGAGCGACGGAACTGGAGGCCCGCTAAATTTCACGCGAAGCGCGGGAGAAAAAATGCAGGCGTCGCGTCAAAAATTAGCGAACGAAACGCCAATTCCGCCCCACCCCGAAAGCATCCCGGCTGCGCCTCAGCGATGGACGGCGTTCAAGCGATGAATCCGGAGCCGAAAAACCATTCGCCCTCAGGCCCGGCGTGGATCGATGCCAGCAGAGCGGCATCACGGGATGCGCTCGAACTTCACCGCATCGGCAACCACGAAACCGTTGGCGCCCTCGTTGCCGATCGTGACCGAGCCGGAGGAACCCGCGACAAACGTGTAGGTTCCCAAATGATACCAAACGCCGTTGTCCGCCTGTTGGTTGATCCACTTTCTCGTCGTGCCGTCGGCGGCTGCGATATCCACCGGGACATTCGTCGCGCGATTCGCGGCCGCCGTCCATCGCGCATACACGGCGTACAAACCGCTCACCGGCAAACCGGGGCTGAAGCGCACGTTTTTGACCACGCTTTTCCCGGTATTTCCGTCCGTCAGGTAATCGCGGCCGTGGTAACCGCGCTCGTACGTGGAGGACGCCCACCAGCCACTCTTGCTTATGCCCGAACCATCGGCCGCATCCGAGATCGCGACTTGGCTGACCGGCATCAAAGACGCATCCGCTTTCTCGAACTTCGCGGCATCGACGATCACCACGCCAATGGCGCCATCGTTGCGCACCGTTACGCGACCGCCCGCCCCGGCGTTGAAACCGTAAGTCCCCAGGAAAACCCAGGTGCCGTGTGCGACCCGCTGATTCACCATAAGCGTCGTCGTGCCGCCAGCATGGACGACGTCCACCGGAACGTTATCCGCACGGTCCGGGGCCGCCGTCCAGCGGAGGTAAACGTCGTAAGCGGTGCTCACCGGCAGCGATGGCGTGAACTGCACCCATTTGCCGGATCGCTCCCCTGCCCCCACATCGGCCAGATATCCGTTCCCGTTGTATCCGGAAAAGTACGTCGAACGATTCCACGTGCCGGAGATCGCGACGCCCGAGGCATCCTCCGCATCGACGATGACGGTCGAAACGGGCGAAGTCAGCGATCCGGAGCCCTTGATTTCGTAGCGACCGAGACTGCCATAGCCGGTGTACCCCGTGCCGGGGACAATCCCTTCGCCTGTCCCAGCGACCGCGAGATGATAAGTGCCCGCCGGCAATGAAAGAGAGATCGAGGGATAGAGCGAACCGACGGGATTTGAGTCCGCAAGAACGTTGCCGGCCGGGTCGTAGAGCGTCGCGCGCGCGTCGAGATTAGCATGGCCGGCCAGCCCGCTGAACTCGGGAACCACGCTAAAGGTCAGGCTGCCGCCCGACGTCGTGAACACGTACACATCCACATCTCCCGTGCGTTCGACGAATCCGCGCGTGGCGATCACCGAGCCCTCATGCGCGAGCGCGGCCGCCAGTTCGCGCGTGTCACCCGCATCGTCGGGCGCGTAACCGCTCCGGTTCCGTGCGTCGGAGATGATGGCGAGATCGTCTTCAGTGTTATTGCCGACGTTGCTGTTGGTGCCGTAGTTGCCGTTGCTCCACTGAACGACGCTTTTGTAGTACCCGCTGCCCATGATCGGCGCCCAGCTGGTTTCTCCCGTGCCGTGACCGGCGTAGTAACCCGAGATGAGTCCGCCGGTGGGGCCTTTTAACCCATCGTGCGAAAGCCCGAGCGTGTGGCCGATCTCGTGCGAGACCGCTTCGGCCACGTAACGCGGGTTGCTCGACAGCATATTCGCGAACACCCAGCACGGGATCGTGCCGCTCACGCTGCCGCTGCCCGACGAGCTCCACGAGCCGATGTACGCAACGCCGCCGGCCGAGCCGTACCAAGAACTGGTCTGCGTGATGATGCAGCGCATGCGGCTTCCGGCGGAAGCGTTGTCATAACGCGCGCGGTCGGTGGTCACATCGATGTTGAAGGGACGAAAATCTTCCGCCACCCGACGCCATACGTCGGTGATTTGCGTCGCGGAGAAACCAGCGGCGGCGGCGTTGATCGTCTTGCCGCTGTACCAATAGGAGTCAGTGACGGTCTCGCCGTCGAAATCCAGATACGCCACCGCTGCCGCCGTCGGGCGGCTGCTCAACAGATACTCGGGGGCGGTCGCCTCAGCCGTCGATCCGCTCGCCCCAGAATCTACCGGGACAA
>CAMLSH010000523.1 GCA_946482625.1 uncultured Opitutaceae bacterium | reverse complement strand
CCCGCGCCTCCGCCAGCACCACACCCGCGAGCGCCTCCGCCGCGCTGTCGCCATCACCGCCGATCAGCAAAAAATCCGCCGTCTTCTCGCACCACTTCGGAAATGCCCGCCGCCGGTCAACCGGCGTCGCCGTGATGAGCACCGTCACCTGCTCTGGATCAATCTTCTCCAGCAGTTCCTTCAGATCCTCCACGAGCTTCAACGTGCTCTCCGCCCGACCCGTGACCGTGTCCGCGAGGAAGTTCACATCCTTGAACCACACCAGCCGCTTCCCGCCAAACATCGACACCGTCTGCACACTCTCGCGGAACCGGTTGATCGCCGTCTCCACCTCGCCGACGTTGCCCGCGAACCCGCTCAGCACTTCGCGCGAAAACTCGTCCGTCACCTCGGTGGCGAGTTCCTCGAAGCGCGCCTTTCCCGCGCGGTTGACGAGGAAGTCATCCGCTCCGCACACGAAGATAAAAGGTTTGGCGGCGGCCATGCCCCGCACGATGCGACCGTCCGCCACATGAACAAGAATTAATCCGCCGTTCATACTGGGTTCATACCCGGCGCTTAGGCTGCGCTCCAGATAGTCCCGAAAACCCGCATGAAACTTCGCCTCCCCGCCCCTGCGGCTGCCCTCGTCCGCTCGTTCCTCGAACGCCGCCACGGAGGAGTCTTCATCTTCGTCCTCCTGTTCGCATCCACGTCCCTGGTCATCCGCCTCGCGCTTCTCGCCAAATCCTTCCCCTCCGCCAATCTCTCCCCTGCGCTCTTCGCCGCCTTCGGCTGGGGACTTCTCTTCGACCTCGGCACCGCCCTGCTCTTCGCCCTCCCGCTCGTGCTGCTCCTCGCGCTCCTGCCCGAGACGTTCTTCGACCGCGTCTGGGCCTGCGCCCTCGCCCACCTCGGCATGTTCCTCGCCCTCGCGCTCCTGGTCTTCGGCGCCGTTTCCGAATGGGTCTTCTGGGACGAATTCAGCGCGCGCTTCAACTTCATCGCCGTCGATTACCTCGTCTACACGCAGGAGGTCGTCGGCAACATCCGCGAGTCCTACAACATGCCCCTGATCTTCGCGGGCATCGGCCTCATCGCCGCTCTTCTCTACGCGCTCGTCCTGCGCACCGGCCTCATGCGCCGCTGGCTCGATGACGCCGCCGAACTCCACCGCACGCGCTGGCTTACCGCCTCCGGCTGGATCGCCGCCGCTGTCATCGCTGCGTTCGCGCTCAATTCCGAACAGCTCCCCGCCTTCGCCAACAACTACCACCGCGAACTCGCCAAAAACGGCCTCTGGTCCTTCTTCGCCGCCTTCCGCAACAACGAGCTCGATTACGACCAGTTCTACGCCACCTGCGACATCGACGCCTCCTTTGCCAACATCCGCCAGGAGCTCTCCGCCGACGGCTCCGCCCGCTTGGGCAACAACCCGCGTGACACCCTGCGCTTCATCAAAAACGCCGGCCCCGAGATCCACCCCAACGTCATCCAGATCACCGTCGAAAGCCTCAGCGCCGATTTTCTGTCGACCTTCAACCACAGCTCGCATCTCACACCCAATCTCGAAGCCCTCGCCGCCAAGAGCCTCGTCTTCGAAAACGTCTACGCCACCGGCACCCGCACCGACCGCGGCATGGAAGCCCTCACCCTCGCCATCCCGCCCACCCCCGGACGCTCCCTCGTGAAGCGACCCGAGAACGAAAACCTCTTCACCCTCGGCTCCGTCTTACGTAGCCGCGGCTACGATACAGCCTTCATCTACGGCGGCTACGGCTACTTCGATAACATGAACGCCTTCTTCGGCCACAACGGCTACCGCGTCGTCGACCGCGCGTCCGTCGCCAAAAAAGACATCACCTTCGCCAACGCCTGGGGCGCCTGCGACGAAGACCTCCTCAGCTGGACCCTCCGCGAAGCCGACAAATCCGCCGCCTCCGGCAAACCGTTTCACTTCTTCGTCATGACCACGTCGAATCACCGGCCCTTCACCTACCCCGAGGGACGCATCGACCTCCCGTCGAAAATCTCCGGCCGCTCCGGCGCCGTGAAATACACCGACTACGCCATCGGCAAATTCCTCCGCGACGCCGAGACCAAGCCCTGGTTCAAAAACACGGTCTTCGTCATCGTCGCCGATCACTGCGCCTCCGTCGCCGGCAAGACCGAACTCCCTGTCCAGAACTACCACATCCCTCTCTTCATCTACGCCCCCGGCGGACAAGTCGCCCCCGGTCGTATCGAAGATCTCACCAGCCAGGTCGACTACGCGCCCACCCTCCTCGGCCTGCTCAACTGGAGTTACGCCACGCGCTTCTTCGGCTGGGATGTCCGCAAAGCCACCGGTGACCGCCGCGCCCTCATCGGCAACTATCAACGCCTCGGCCTCTACGAACCCGGCGAGCTCGTCATCCTCAACCCCCGCCGCGAAGTGGATCAGTTCACCGGCACCGCCGAGAACGGCATTTTCACCCGCGTCGCCGGCACGCAGGAAGAGGAGTACGAGACCATCGCCTACTACCAGACCGCCAGCTACCTCTACAAAACCCACGGCTACCGTGCCCTCACCCCCGAGGAACAACACCGCGCATGCCTCGGCGCCGCGCTGACTTCGACTGAACCCACCGCTGATCACCACGCCGCGCATTAATCATCCGCATGGAGGGA
>CAMLSH010000522.1 GCA_946482625.1 uncultured Opitutaceae bacterium | reverse complement strand
TAACGCGGTGGATCTGGCCGCAGCCATGGGTATCGAGCTGTTGACGGAAGAACAGTATCGTGAGCTCCAGAAACTCGGGGAATTCGATACGAAAACATCGAGTTGGTTGAAAACGCCTGAGGATCTTCGGGAACTCGGCGGCGCGCTCTTTGGCGACCGCCGTTACGGCCGTGTTTTCGTCTACCACAACGGAGCGCAGTCATATTACGGCGCTCGAGGATTCCGAGGGTTGCTGCGGGTTTAACGGGCGCCAGAGCGGGAGCCGTTCATCGGCGCACGCGAGTGCGGCGAGGTCCTCGGAGGCAGCGTTCGTCTTCTCCACATAACGCGGCGCGACCGCGGTGAAAGGTCTCCACTTCCCACGTCAGTCGTCGGCGTTGGCGATTTCTAGAAGCACATCCGCATGGCACGACCCGTCGAGCGGGCACCAGCACGCGAGATGAAAGCCGCGCAGCTCCGATCTGACGGCGTCGCGTAGCTGTTCGCCTGCATGGCTGTCGATCCATCGTCTAAAACGAGCGACGGCAGGCGCGCGTTGCTCCGCAGTCAGCGCGCGAAACGGATTTCCCCAACGGGTGGGGCGGGCAACCACCTTGGTATTCGGCGGAAGCCGCCAGCCTTTCTTTCGGCTCAGCTGGATCCTTCGGGGCATCAGTTCTTCAGGGCGGCGGGCGTTTCTTTGGACCGCTTTCGGTTCAAGGCTTTCTCGTAACGACGATGAATGGCTGCGAATTCGTCGACGTACTTTTGTAGTTCGGATTCCGGTACACGCTCCAGGTCGATCATTTGATTGCGGGCGCCGTTCATCGCTCTCAGCAGTTCGTCGAGCTTCAGATGCATCGCGGTCGAGTCGCGGTTTTGCGTGTTTTGAATCACGAGTATCACTGGGATCGATGCGGATCTCGCGCGGTTGAGAGGACGTGCCGAAGCTCAACACGCCGTCGTCGAGAAGCTCCGTCTGGATTTGGCCGCTCTCGCTTTGAGCGCGACGGATCGCAAACGCCCGTGACGCGTTGCGCGGAACGATGACTGAGAAACTCACCGTGGCTGCACTTGGTGAGCCGCGCGAGTTCCGGTGATTGGCGCGGGAATAGTTGGTCCTGTTGCTAAGTGCTTATCGCACTGCCGTGTTTTTCTCCGCGCCGCATTTTGCAGGCGTTGGGAGGGAGTCCCACGCCCTGCCTCGGAGGCAGGATGAAAACTTTAGATACGTGGCACGGATTGTTCTTTCGGTAGAGGCGTCCACTATGAATATCCAAAACACCTCCAAAATTCTAGGCCCCACCTTTTCACTCAGCGATCCATGGGAGCTCAAGCGCCTGACAGCTCTCGTCAGCGTCGATTTTCCCAACGTGCAACACGAGGATATCACCGCTGCGGTGAGTGCGGCTATGAGCTCGTCGGAAAAGACATTCAGTAGAAAGGACCTGTTGCGTGCCGCCCGCGCCGCCCTTCGTGCGCGAGAGAGCCAGACGCCCCAAGCGGCATGAGCTGGCGGGTGTGCTGCCGGTCTAGTATCCCATAGAGCAAAACTGGCGGAGAGGGAGGGATTCGAACCCCCGGGAGCTTTCGCCCCAGCGGTTTTCAAGACCGCCGCGATAGACCACTCTGCCACCTCTCCGGAGACGGCGGGCGGTGATTCGCAGGAGTTCCCGGCAGGATGTCCAGCCTAGAGAACGGTGTCACGGAGGCTCTCGGTCGTTTCCCGAATCAAAGGAGATGGCGGAAATAGCGGACCGCCGACGCCCGACTAACGGCGAGCGGGTGCTGTCCTCCAAGGGGCGCAGGCCGGAGATCCGCGATCCAGGCGGGAGTAGCGTCGCAGGATTGTGGAGGCTGCGTCGCGGGAGCAGGACGGCGGGGTATCCGCCTTAATGCGACGGAGTGGGCCGGGTGTTGCGCTCGGCGCGTTCAGCGGCGGAACGCGAGTAACGCGTCCAAGGGACCGCGCGCAGACGTTCTGCGGAGATGGCTTTTCCCGTTTCTTCGCAGATGCCGTAGGTGCCTTTGCGGAGCCGTTGGAGCGCGGCCTCGATTTCGAGCATGCGGTCGGCCTCGGCTTGCAGCTCGGCGAGCATCACGGTGTGCGTGGTGTTTCCTTGAGCGGCTTCGGCAGTATCGACTCCGCTGGTCTCAGCGGGCGCCGTCGCCGTTTTCTCGTGGCTCGCCTGCGCCTGCACGAGCTTTTGGCGCAGGGTGAGGAGGGTACGATGATGCCACGCCCACTTTGGATCGATACGCTCCGAAGCGGCGGACGACGAAGAGGACGTATAGGGTTTCATGATGCATCAATCTGCCTCACAAGCCTGCGGGACGCGACTGGGCGGCGACGATTCACAGGCGATAGGCGGCCCGGCTGAACTTCTCGGCGTGTAGAGAGTGTGTTGGACCTCGGCTGGTCTGGGGCTTCCGGATTTGACGCGGAACGGCCTCAGGCGAACTGAGGTTCGACAGGGGGGCATGAGTCGGACTCAGGCCTCGGAAGCGTTCCAATACGCGCAACCCATTCCACGTCTTAAGTGACGCGGCTACGGGGGAATTAACCGTTCTAGATCCCGGTCAGGCGGCGGGCGGTGCCGACGAGCTTGAGCATCGAGCGGACTTGGCGGATTTGGTTTACGGAGAAACTCTTGGTCTTTTTCTCCGACCA
>CAMLSH010000521.1 GCA_946482625.1 uncultured Opitutaceae bacterium | reverse complement strand
TTTGAGACGTGAGTAGGCGGATCACGCGCAACCGGCGGGTTAGGGATAACCCGCCCTACCTCGGAGAGGCGCGTAAGTGCGTGGCGTGCGCGCTTTGGGTGGAGCGGGCGCTCCGCGCACGCTTGAGCGATGTCCCTGGGTTGACGGCGTGATAACGCGGGCGATGCCGAATAGCGCGCTCGGAGTGCGCGCTCCACCTACGCGGAGGCGATCCGCGTCATTGCCTTTTCCGCGAGACGGTCGAAGGCGTGGACGCAGAGTTCGAGGTGATCTTCGCGGGTGTCTTCGATCTTGTTGTGGCTGATGCCGTGGAGGCTTTGGACAAACATCATCACCGTGGGCACGCCAGCACGGGCGACTTCGGCGGCGTCGTGGAGCGGGCCGGACGGCAGACGGTGGCGTGTGCCGGAGACGTCGAAGATGGCGTCGTCGCAGGAAGCGATGAGCTGCTTGTCGAACAGCACGGGCTCGATCTGCCAGAGGCGTTCCCAGCGCACATCGACGTTTCCCTCGCGGGCGAAGCGGATGCTGGCCTCGCGGGCTTCGTTGAGCATGCGTTGAAGGGAGATGGAGTCGAGATGGCGTTGGTCGAGGGTGATCCGACATTCGGATACGACGCTGGTGACGATGCCGGGCTTGGTCGTGCAGGAGCCGATGGTGCAGACGCCGCGGTGTTTTTCGGCGATGTCGTAGATGGCGGGGCTCATCTTGGCCGCGGCAAGAAACGCGTCGTGCCGCCGGTTCATCGGCGTGCTGCCCGAGTGCGCAGCCTGGCCGTGAAAGGTGATTGCGTGACGCTCGACGCCGAAGGTTCCGAGCACAGCGCCAAGCGGCAGGTCGAGATCGAGGAGCACGGGGCCCTGTTCGATGTGGAGTTCGATGTAGGCGGCGGCGTTTTGCAGTTCGATGCGGCTCTCTTTGACGCGCTCGAAGTCCACGCCGATCTCGCGCAAGGCATCGGGAAGGCGGATACCGGCTTTGTCGGTGAGCCCGCGCGCCTCGTCCATGTCTAGGTTGCCGGAGCAGGCGGAGGAGCCGAAAAGGCTTTTGCCGAAGCGGGCGCCTTCCTCGTCCGCCCAGTCGACGAGTCGCACGGTGACCGGTGGAGTCGGGCCGTGTTGAGTGACGATGCGGCGGAGGATTTCGAGGCCGGCGAGCAGGTTCAGGCAGCCATCGAGCCAGCCGCCATTCGGGACGGAGTCGATGTGGCCTCCGATGAGGAGGGCGCGGTCGGATTTGCCGCGGAGCGTGGACCAAAGGTTTCCAGCAGCATCGGTGTGGATCTCGACGGGGAGCGCGGCGAGTTTTTCGCGCAGCCAGGCGCGGGCGGTGGACCACGTGGGCGTGAAGGCGACACGTTGTGCGCCGTGCTCGTCGCCGGTGAGGGCGCGGAGCTCTTTGAGTTCGGCGACGGTGCGTTTGGGATCGAGCGAGGAGATCATCACGAGTTTTGACGCAGGCCTTACGAATGCCCGGCACAGGCCATGCTAGATTGGGGAAGTCAGCAACTAACAAGCCAGCCTGCGAAGCCGTCCAATTCCTCCTTTCCGCGTTCCGGTCTTTTCCATAAGACACGCCCGTAGAAATGCAGCGAGGGGCTTCGCAGCTGGACTTGGCCAAGCTCCTGTAGGACCGCAACCGCGGTCGAGTTAGCAACCCTCCCAGAAACCTATGCCTACGCTCGCTACCACGGTGGACGGTCTGAAATTGCCCAATCCTTTCGTCATCGGGTCGGGGCCGCCCGGCACTAATTTGAGTGTGATCAACCGGGCGTTTCGCGAGGGCTGGGGGGCGGTGATCGCGAAAACCGTGAGTCTCGACGCGTCGAAGGTCGTCAACGTGACGCCGCGTTACGCGAAGCTGCACGCGACGTCGGGCGAGGTGATCGGCTGGGAAAATATCGAGCTGATCAGCGACCGTCCGTTCAAGTTGTGGGAGGACGAATTCAAGCGCTGCAAGGACGCGCAGCCGCCGGGCGCGCTGATCGCGTCGATCATGGAGGAATATAACAAGGACGCGTGGATCGAACTCGTGCAGCGTTGCGAGGCGGCGGGGGTGGATGCGTTTGAGCTCAATTTTTCATGCCCGCACGGACTGCCCGAACGCAAGATGGGTGCGGCGATGGGGCAGGACCCCGAGATACTCGAGGAGGTCTGCGGCTGGGTGAAAACGGCCACGAAAAAACCGGTGTGGGCGAAAATGACGCCCAACATCACACACATCGAAGAGCCCGGGCGCGCGGCGTTGCGCGGCGGGGCGACCGGACTCAGCGCGATCAACACGATTCGCAGCGTGATGGGCGTGAATCTGGAAACGCTCCGGCCCGAGCCGTGCGTGGAAGGTTACACGACGCCGGGCGGATACTCGTCGAAGGCGGTGAAGCCGATCGCGCTTCGCATGGTGATGGAGCTGGCGACGATGATTCGAAAAGAGTTTCCCGACCGCTCGCTCTCCGGTCTCGGCGGCATCGAAAGCGGCGAAGACGCGGCGCAGTTTATTTTGCTCGGCTCCGATACCGTGCAGGTTTGCACCGGTGTGATGAAGTTTGGCTACGAGTGCGTGAAGCCGATGTGCGAACAGCTCCTCGCGTTTATGGAGAAGCACGAATTCGAGACGCTCGCGGATTTCAAAGGCAAGAGTCTCGATTACTTCACCACGCACGCGGATCT
>CAMLSH010000520.1 GCA_946482625.1 uncultured Opitutaceae bacterium | reverse complement strand
ATCTCCGACTTCGCGCAAAACCTCGCGTGCAAATTCATGGAAGGCGTCTTCTGGCCCTGCCCGCCCATCTCCGACTTCCTCCAGTTTGCGCACGGACCCTTCCAGCAGATGACCGCGCATCCACACCCGACGCTCATCCTTCAAGGTGGGTCGCCCATCGAAGCTGAGCTCGTCGGCCGCAGTCTCGCGATGCTCCGCAACGTCGGCCTCGATGCCTTCGTTCTCCGCGTCGATGCGCCGCCGCTCCTCTCGATCTTCGCCTTTGAAGCCGCGCTCAATCACCTCACCTTCGAGCTGATGACCTACTTCGGCATCGACCAGGTCAACTGGCCCGGCAAAGGCCGTGACGACTTGCTGTATGGGTTTTGCCCCGACGTGTGATCGTCGCTCTTTCTCTTTCCGCTTTCTCTCACTCGTCTCGCCGCTTCTCTTCTGGCGGCCGATGCCGTCTCGCCCGGGTTTCGTGCAGCGTCGCTCCTAAGAGACTTCCCTCGGCACCCAGTTTCGGCACTCCGATCCGTTGCGCGCCGTAGATCCCCGAGTGCCCGCTGCAATAATACGCCACGAAACACGCAACCGCGAAGTACACCGTGTGGTGCGCGCCAAAAAGCTCGATTCCCATGAGCGTGCACGCCAACGGCGTGTTGGTCGCCCCGGCAAACACCGCGAGAAATCCGAGCCCGGCAAACAGGTCCACCGGCGCCCCCAGTAGCACCGCGAGGGTATTGCCCAAGGTGGCACCGATGAAAAACAGCGGCGTCACTTCTCCGCCTTTGAAACCGCTCGCGAGCGTCACGGCCGTGAAGAGCAATTTCCAAAACCAGCTCCACGCATCCGCGCCGCCCGCATTGAAAGCCGACAGCACCGTGACCGACTCCGCCGTCTGCCCCTGCACGCCGAGCCCCAGGTAATCGCGAGTCCCGAGCATCCACATCATCCCGATCACCAGCGCGCCTCCCAACGCCGGACGCAGATACGCCTGGGGAATCAATTGCGTGAATGCCTGCTGCAACCCATGCGTGATCTCCGAAAAAAACCGGCTCACGACGCCGAAGATCGCCGCCGCCAGCACAACCTTTGCCATCAGCCAGCCGTCGAAAACCGCGCGCGCGCCGCCGACATCCGAGAACCCGATGTGGTACACCGCATGATGGACGCCCCACGCCGAACACGTGATGTCGCCCACCACACTGGCTACGAGGACCGGGATCAACGCGTCGTACTGCATGCGCCCGATAAACAGCACTTCCATTGCAAAGATCGCCCCCGTCAGCGGCGTCCCGAACACCGATCCAAATCCCGCCGCCACGCCCGCGAGCAGCAGGATGCGCATGTTCTCCGCTCCGAAGCGAAACAGCCGGCCATACGCACTCGCCAACCCTCCGCCCATCTGCACCGCCGTTCCCTCGCGCCCCGCCGAGCCGCCGAACAGATGCGTGATCAACGTCCCCACCAACACCAGCGGCGCCATCCGCGCGGGCACGCCGCCGCCCGGCGTATGAATCTGATCCAGCAGAAGATTATTCCCGCCTTCCACCGACCGCCCCAGCCAGTGATAGAGCCCGCCCACCACCACGCCCGCGACCGGCAGCCAAAACACCAACCAGCCATTCGCCCACCGCAGCTCGGTCACCCGGTCCAGCGACCACAAAAACAACGCACTGGCCGAGCCCGCGAGCACACCCACCGGGATCACCAGCAGCGTCCAAAGCGCCAGCTGCCGCAACACGGCCAGCGACGCGCGCAAGTTGATCCATCGCTTCATGACCACGTCACCCATCGCTCCGACGCAGCACCCCAACCGACAGATACGCCCGCCTCAACGAATTCATAACGCTCATGACGGCGCTCGCGCGATGTCGGGTTCATGCGCTGGGTCTTGAGAGAACGTGGCTTCCCTGCCAACGGAAAAACCGATTTTACTAACCCGTTGTCACCTTTTGCACCGTCCCGCGTCATTCCCCACGCCGCTTCGCTAGATCGCTACTCCGCACTCTTCCCGGTGCGCCTGTGACCCGCCGAACGGCACTCTTTTCATCCCACTCTCTATCATGGCCAAATCCGGTAAACTCGGCGGAACCCTCCTCCTTCTCGTCTGCGTCACAGCTGCGGCTGGCGTCGGTTACTATTTCTGGAAACGCAGTGACGTGAAACCTCCCGAGGTCGCGACAGCCGCCGTCACCCGCGGAGACCTCGTCCAAAGCATCACCGCCACCGGCGTGCTGCAGGCGCCCACCAGCGTCGATGTCAGCTCCCAGATCTCCGGCCAGGTCAAAGAGGTCTACGCCGACTACAACCAGAAGGTCTCCAAAGGCGACGTCCTCGCCCGCATCGATCCCGCCACCTACGAATCACGCCTCCGCCAGGCCAAAGCCAACCTCGCGTCAACCGAAGCCAACACCCGGCTTGTTCGCTTAAACACCGACCGCACCCGCGAACTCCGCACCCGGAACCTCGTCTCGCAACAAGAGCTCGATCAAGCCGAGGCTCAGCTCGCGCAATCGGAGGCCCAATACCTCACCGCCAAGGCCTCCGTCGAAGATGCCCAGGTCAATCTCGACCGCTGCACCATCTCCGCCCCGATCGACGGCACTGTCCTCGATCGCCAGACCGAGGTCGGCAAAATGGTCGCCGCCAGCCTCAACGCCCCGACGCTCTTCACCCTCGTCA
>CAMLSH010000519.1 GCA_946482625.1 uncultured Opitutaceae bacterium | reverse complement strand
CGGAAGCTACAAAAAAGCCCGCCGGGCGAAGCTGGCGGGCGGGAGAGTTTTTTATGCGAAGCGGTTCGCGGACGGGTTTTCACCGGAGTCCGCGATTGGTGCTGCGCGGAGATCAAACAGCTTTCGGAAGCTCGACGTCGAGTTCGACGGGCTGCGCGTTGTGGCGCTTGGTCTTCTTCAGGTTCGAGCGGCGGTGAAGCATGCGATCGAGTTTGTCGACGAGCAGAGACACGGCCTTGTGGCATTCATCGGCGGAGACGGTGGCGTTTAGATTGGGGCCGAAGATGCTGATGTGGCCTTTGGCGGAGAAACGGTTGGCAACGGCCTGCTTGGAGTCGCATTCGAGCTCGATGCGGATGCGGACGATGCGTTCCTCGTGGCGAAATAGACGCTCGGTCTTTTCCTGGACGAAGTTTTTGAGGGACGGAGTGAGGTCGAGGTGGATGCCTGAGACGATCAGTTCTTGCTGATGGGTGTGTCTATTCATGTGACTCTCGTTTGTTGTTGGATTGACTAACGGGAAATTGCGCAGCCTCCCTGAGCCGTGATTTTGCCCGCCGACGCGCTTATGAAACTCTCCGCGATATTCGCGGTAACGGACTCTTCCATGCGGAAAAAATCATTCATTGCGCTAGGAGGAAAAATGAGCAGGCCCGGAGGATTTTGCAACCGATGCGATCGCGTGCCGCGCATGTTTTTTGAGGAGCTTAACATGAGCCAACTCGCGGGGATTTTCCGACTGGTCCGCGATATCTTTGAAAAAGAATTTGAACGGACAAACACGCGTGACCGGGCCGAGCCGGCGGGGGCGGTGGGGCTCATGAACGTTATTGATTTCGACGCTTCGAACACGGCGCTTGAGCGCGAATTTTCGTATGGGGTGAAAAAGCGTTATCGCTGCGGCCGACTCCCCGGCGGTGCTGAGGTGAATGCCCGGGGGGCGGCGGCTGCTGGTGAAGTCGGCGGAGACTTTACCGGCCATCTGTCGGCGCTTTTTTTGCGGCGACGCAGTCGAGGTGGAGTGCGATGAGTTCCGATTACGAGAAACCGATCGGTCCGTGGGCGCGGAGACAGACTCAGGGTGTGGTTCACAAGATCACGGCGGAGGAGCTCGCCCGGTGGATCGTACACGTGGATGAGCGCGTGATCGTGATCAACAAATCGGGTGAACTGCCGTGTCATCCCTCGAAGGACGGACCGTGGTCGTCGCTCGCGGGAGCGGTGCGCGAGTACTTCGGAGCGGAGGCGGCGCATCTCGTTTTCCGTCTCGATCGGGAGACGAGCGGCGCGGTGGTTTTCGCACGCGATGCGGCGACGGCGCGCAAACTTCAGATGGCGGCGCAGGAACGGCGTTACGGGAAAACGTATCTCGCGATCATGACGGGCGAACTCGCTGAGGCGGTGATTGTCGATCAACCGCTCGGCGACGATCACGAGAGTCCGGTGGCGATTAAGAGCAAAGTCGTCGCGGCAGGCGCGAAGGGACAGAAAGCGGTTACGCGCTTCGAGCCGGTGGCGCGCGGCGGCGGATTTACGCTCGCGCGCGTCACGACCGAGAGTGGGCGCAAACATCAGATTCGCGCGCATGCGCAATGGCTCGGGCATTCGCTGGTGGGCGATAAAATCTACGGGCCAGACGCGCGGCTGTTTTTGGAGTTCATCGAACATGGATGGACGCCGGCGCTCGCGAAGACGCTGCTGTTGAGCCGGCAGGCGTTGCACTGTTCCGAGATCGATCTGCGGCAGGCGGGCGTGGATCAGGTTTTTCATGCGCCGTTGCCGGAGGATTTGCGGGCGTTTTGTCGCGAGCGGATGGGGCTCACGGACGAAGACTGCGCGAGGTTTTGACAGCGCCGGGGCGTTGTTGCTTGCTGGCCGGCTCGCGTGGCGTTCGTGCCCGCGAAAATTTCTTCACCATGTCACACGTCCGCGTTCGTTTCGCTCCCAGCCCGACGGGTTTTTTTCACATCGGCAGTGCCCGCACGGCGCTTTTCAACTGGCTGTATGCGCGCCACACGGGAGGCACGTTTGTGCTGCGCATCGAGGACACGGACAAGGAGCGCAACTCGGAGCAGTTTCTCAACGTGATCTACGACAGCCTGCGCTGGCTGGGCATGGAGTGGGACGAAGGTCCGGGCAAGGGCGGCGAGTTTGGGCCCTATCGCCAGAGCGAGCGCGGCTCGATTTACGAGGAGTATAAACAGAAGCTGCTGGCTTCAGGCCGCGCGTATGAGAAAGACGGCGCGATCTGGTTCAAGCTGCTGGGCGAGCGCTCGGAGGTTTTCGATGAGCGCCGGAATAAGACCGTCGAGAAAGTCAAAAACACGCCCGCTGTGATCGACGATTTGATCCGCGGGAAAGTGGAGCGTCTGGAGGACGAGGACTTCGTGATCTTCCGTTCGGACGGGAATCCGGTTTTCCATTTCGTGAACGTCGTCGATGACATCGCGATGAAGATCACGCACGTGATCCGCGGCGAAGATCATCTGTCGAACACGAGCAAGCACGTGGAGTTGTTCAAGGCGTTCGGCGCGCCGATGCCGAAGTTCGCGCACATCCCGCTCATCTTGAAACAGAATGGGCCGGGCAAGATGTCGAAGCGCGATCAAGGCGCGCTGATCGAAGAGTACCAGACGCGCGGATACTTGCCGGAGGCGCTGGTGAATTTTCT
>CAMLSH010000518.1 GCA_946482625.1 uncultured Opitutaceae bacterium | reverse complement strand
TCGGCATTCCCGACGACCTCGCCCCGCGCTGGCAGGCGCTCATGGCGAAAGCCTTCGCCGCCTATCATTCTGAATACACGCGCCTCGACGCACTCGCGACCGCGCAACCGGATCTGGTTCGCGTGCCGCCCGACGCAAAACCCGCCGTCGTTACGCGTTTGCGCAAAAACTACGCGCTCGATCGCGCCCGCTATTTCATCCCGCTCGCAACGCGCACCAATCTCGGCCTCGTGCAGACTTCGCGCATGTGGGCGCAGACAGTGAAACACCTCGACTCGCTCCCTCATCCCGAAGCGAAGGCCGCCGCGAAACTCATCCGCGACGAACTGCTCAAACAATCGCCGCGCCTGATGCGGCACAGCTTCGCCGAAAAATCCTACGAAGAACAGGCGCGCCAGGAACTCGCTGCCAGCCTTTCGCTGGGACTCGCGCGGCTTTCCACAGCGCCGCTCGCCGACGAAGTCTGGGTCGATGTCGATCGCGCCACACCGCCGTTTCTGCCCGAGATGCAATCGCTGACTGAGGCGTTGCGTCACCGTCCCAATCGTTATGCGCAGCACGGCACCGCCTCGCGGCGCATGCGCGTGAGTTTCGCCTGGAACAACATGGCCGTCGCCGAGCTGCGCGACTTGAACCGTCACCGCACCGGCCACCGTTATACGCCGTTCATCCAGGCCGGCTTTTATCTGCCGCCCGAGATCAAACACGCCGATCACAGCGCGTTGCTCGACGAACAAGCGGCACTCACCCGCGAGCTCATGCAACGCGGTTCGGCGGCGTATGTGTATTCGATGTTGCTCGGTGCGCAGACGCCTTTCGAGCACAGCACGCACGGGGATAAATTTATCTACGAAGCCGAACTCCGCACCGGCATGGGCGCGCATTTCCGCTACGCCGAACACCTGAGCGCCGCGTTGCGCGAGTTCTTCAAACAAGTCCCCGAGGCCCGCGACTGGGTCGTCGAAGGCACCGCCGAACCGGAATAAGGAAAGCGATCGAACGACGGTTACAGGCGTGCTGGCTGCGCCTGTGCGGCCAGCGCCTCTTCGAGGTAGCCTTCATCGGCAGCGATCGCCAAAAAGATGCTGTCGATGCGCGCATCAGACGGGCCCTTGTAGACTCGTCGCTTTGCAAAAGCGAAAATGCCTACGCCCGGAAACCCGGGGCGTCCAAGATTCGGAGCCTGATCATTCCAGGCCACGATTTTCTGCGGCATGTCAGCTCCACGAGCGAGAAACCACGCAGCCACTTTCCCGTCATCGTCTCCCGAAGCTTCAACGGCGGAGATAATCTCTTCTTTGCTCAACGCGAAATGAGCGAGGAAAAGCCCGTCGGTCGCGCGGGGATGGCAGAACGGCATCTGGAAATCATCATCGAGATTCCCGCCGAGCTTGAGCCGGATTTTTTCCGTCAGCCGTGCGAGCCACATGCAGCCGGCCAGCGTGTCGGTGGGGCGATGCGTCGGGCGGCTCATGGGAGAAACGCGATCAGCGTTTTTCGCGACGCACGCGTTCCTTCTCGTCCTCGCGCTCCTCTTCGAGGCGGGCGCGTTCGCCGGCCATCTGCTTTTTGATTTTCTCGATCTCCTCGTACTTCCCCTCGGCCATCGCGGTATCGAGTTGTTGCTTCAGGAAAATTTCCCGCTCGGCGATTTTGCCTTTGTACACGGCATCGATCTCCGCGAGCCGGGCTTTCTTTTCCGCGGTCAGCGGTTTGCCTGCGTCGGGATCGGATTTGGCGAGACGCTCCATGGCGAGTTCGTAGGCGCTTTTCATGGCGCGGAGACTCATCCGAAACGCGTCATTAACACAAGCGCCAGCACGGTCAGCGCGAATGGCGGCCAGAAACCGCCGCGTCGCGTTTCCCACTGACGCGAGTAGCCATGGAGCAGCGCCGCCATGAGCAAGCCGAACACCGCGAAGCCCGCCCATGCCGCATCGAACTGCACCGTCCAGAACATCCCGGGGATTTTCAGCAGCCACGCGATGCAGCCTTCCATGAAGGCCAGAACGAGCGCCGCCGCGTTATTGAAGAGCGCACACAGCGGCGTGAGGCCGATCAATCCGCAGAGCAGCGAAAGAAAACCGCCCAGAATCACCAACGACGAAATCGGAATCAGCATGAGATTCGCGAGCAATCCTCCCGGTGTGAATAGCTGAAAAAACACCACGCCGCACACCGTACTCACGAGCGTCGTGGAGAACCCGATGGCCAAGGCTCCTAGCAATCCGCGCCAGACGCGATCTCGCGCATGATGATGCCAGCTCCACGTCGCCTTCGGCAGATCGCGGAAGAGCGCGGCGTTCTCCGTCCAACGTTCCGCGAGTGGCAGGCCGAGCAGCACGATGGCCGCCACGATGCCGTAGGACATCTGAAAACTCGCGCTGAAGAGCTGCATCGGATCCAGCACTACAGAGACCAGCGCCGCCAACGACAGCGTGGCCACGGGGTTCACCGGCAGCCGCAACACCAACGCGGTATGCGTCAGCGCAATCATGAGAAAGGCGCGCACCGCCGATGGCGTTCCTCCCGTGATGTCCACGTAGAGCCAGAGCGCCACCAGTCCGAGGGCGCATTGGATCGCGCGCGGCAATCCCAGCAGCGCGAGCGCTCCGTGAAGCGCCACCGCGATCACCATGATGTGCAGTCCGCTGATCGCGAAGAGATGCATC
>CAMLSH010000517.1 GCA_946482625.1 uncultured Opitutaceae bacterium | reverse complement strand
CGGCCAGCTTTCTCGCGTCTCGCGTGAGAGGCAGATGGTAGCGCGGATCGTCCTCGTGAATGTCCACGCCGCCGAACGCCGCGAGTTCGGCGGGCCCCACGTGCAACTCGGGCGGAACCAACCCCGCGTTCGCAGTGATGATCCGGATACCGACGTCGCCATTGGCGGCAGCCGACGCGACGTGCCGGGCGTAGGTGATCTTGCCGCGAAAGTAGAGCCCACTCGCGAACGTGAAAATTTCCGCGAGCGGCAGACCTTCCCGATGGAATGTCCGCGCCAATGGGAACGGTGCGTGCGGGTTCAGCAGCATCTTCGCCCGCAGGCCGGTCACCTTGGCCGGGGAGAGAAGAAATATCCGGCGCATGCCTCATCTGACTTCGTGAACCCCGGCCGGTTCGCGCGCGCGAATCGGTGATTGGCCTGTATGCGACACCGGACATTCCGCCAGCCACGCTAGTTTCACAGTTTGTTAGAAGTTACGGCGTCGCGACTGGTTGAAGGGCCGTGCGTTATGAGCGCGTCCGCAGTTCTCCAAGCTTCCGCTCATGAAAAAACAAACACTCCTTGCGTTGATGTTCGCGATGGCGGGTGCGCCCCTCGTCGCTGTCGAAGTTGGCCAAACTTACGAGCAGGTCATCGCCGAGTTGGGAACCCCGCCGAGTAAAATGGAAATGGGCGGCGCTCTGATTCTGAACTATCCGGAATCGTCGGTGAAACTGCGCGACGGCAAAGTCGTGTCCGTGAAAGCCGTGACGGCCAGTTCGTCGGTCACGACGTTGACGACGCCCGAGGTGCCGCTTGGCCACTGGACGACGGATTACGCTGCGGCCATGGCCCAGGCCAAGAAGGACAATTGCAAGGTCGTGCTGTTCTTTACCGGTTCCGACTGGTGTGGTTGGTGCAAACGACTCGATGCGGAGATTCTGAGCACGAGCGAGTTTACGAACTATGCCCGTGGAAACCTGCTGCTGGTGAAGTTGGATTTTCCGCGGAGCATCGCGCAGTCCGACAAAGTGAAGGCGCAAAATCGCTTCCTTCAGGAGAAACACCGTATCGGCGGTTATCCTACGCTTGTGGTGCTCGACAGCTCGGGGACGCCCATCGGTCAACTCGGTTATCAAAAAGGCGGACCGAAGCCGTTTTTGAAGGCATTGAAAGCCCTCTGAGTGCCCGGTCCGGCTTGCGCAACGAGTTGTCGTGGACGGTTGATGTTCTTTCGGCTTCGTGCCGGCAGCCGGTTGCCATGACAAATCCCTGACAACTTCCTGACGCCGCGCTGACAACTCCTGCGTCCGTTTCTGGTGAAATGGCTCCGTCCTCAACGGACATTCACCATGAAAACTTCGCTCTTCTCTCTCTTCGCGGCCGCGCTTGTCGGTGTCGCTTCGTTTGTTTCCCTGTCTGCGAAATCCGCGTCACACGACGAAGCCGTCCGCCTGCGGCTCGACCTCGACCGCACCGTGTTGCCGGCGGGCGCCACTGAAAAAGCGGTCATCAAAATCTGCCTCGACGGCGTGCGCCTGCCGCGCCCCGACGCCCGGCCGCCCGTTAATCTTTCTCTCGTCATCGACCGCTCCAGTTCGATGAGTGGCGATAAGATCGAGAAGGCCCGTGAAGCCGCGCTCGAAGCGCTCAGCCGTCTCGCACCGGATGATATTCTCTCGGTCGTCACGTACGACTCCGAGGTCGAGACGCTCGTCCCCGCGCAGCGTGTTGGCGACGGACACCGCATCGCCGCAGCCATTCGTGGAATCAATTCGCGCGGCATGACCGCTTTGTTCGGCGGCGTTTCCCAAGGCGCCTCGGAAATCCGCAAACACCTTGAGGACCGCCGCTACATCCACCGCGTCATTTTGCTTTCCGATGGCCAGGCCAATGTCGGCCCGCGCACGCCCGACGAACTCGGCCGTCTCGGTGCCGCTCTCATGAAGGAAGGCATTTCCGTCACGACTGTCGGTCTTGGACTCGGTTTCAACGAAGACCTCATGACGCGCCTCGCGCAGCGCAGCGACGGCAATACCTACTTCGTCGAGTCGAGCGAAGATCTGCCTGGTATTTTCGCGGGCGAACTCGGCGATGTGCTCAACGTTGTCGCGCGCCGTGTGATTGTGGAAGTGGAGTTCCCTGAGGGCGTGCGTCCGCTGGGCTTTGTCGGACGCGAAGGGGCAATCAATGGCCAGAAGGCGGAGGTCACGTTGAACCAGATCTACGGCGGCCAGGAAAAATTTGCGCTGATCGAAGTGGAGGTTCCGGCGAATAAAGAAGGCGCGAAACTCGAACTCGCGACCGCCCGCTTGAGCTACGACAACGCACTCACGAGCAAGTCGGTCACGAGCCGTGCCCAAAGTTCGATTACGTTCAGCAAACAGAAGGAAGCGGTGGTGAAGTCGGCTAATCTCAAAGTTCAGGAAGAATATGCCGCGAACCTGTTCGCTGTGACGAAAGACCGGGCGGTGGAACTCGTCGATGCGCGCCAGCCCGCGGCAGCTGCCCAGACGCTGCGCGCGAAAGCGATCGAACTTCAGGCCGCGGCCAGCGAGTACAACAACCTGCCCATGGCGGAACTCGCCAAAAAGCAGGAAGCGGAGGCCGACCGCCTCGAACGCGAAGGCTTGAGCAACAAGGAGCGCAAAGCCTACCGCGCGGAAAACGCCCAGACGACCAGCCAGCAGTCGTC
>CAMLSH010000516.1 GCA_946482625.1 uncultured Opitutaceae bacterium | reverse complement strand
AGACATCGCGAGAGACAACGGGCGGCAAACCGATGGAGGAGGAAGATTTCATGAGGATGATGCGTGCGGGTGAAGGGTGGGATCGCTGAGTGGGCAGAAGGATTCCCTACCCTACGACGGATGAGCCCAGCCATTTTGGACAACGACTCCCGAGACAGTCTGCCAAGCCCAACTCACGGACTGCAAAGTGCGCGCTCTGATGTTCCGTCGCGTCCTGCGTGCGAACCGCCCGCTGCCAGATCCGTCGATGCCCACGACTCCAGAGGGAGAATCGCTCCATACCCTCAACCCAGACGATCCACCGACGTCGAAACATGGATACGTAGCCCTCGGATTGACTAATGCTCGCCCGCCACTTTGTTCTCCCCGGCCAACGGCAACAGCGCAGGAGCACCTGCCCATCAGTTCTGGACGCTTAAAAACCCCACAACGAATTGAACACCTTCGTGACCACGCGGACCGCCCACTCACTGCTTCACCTTGCAACGTATTTTGCCTGCGGCCTCGGTTTCGCGGCGTCACCTCAGACGATCGCCAGCCTGAGCGCCTTCAAACAGATGAGCTTGAGTGAGCTCATGGAGGTCGAAGTCACGTCCGTATCCAGAACGCCCGAACCGTACCAAAACGCAGCCGCCGCGCTCACGGTGGTGACCGAGGAACACATCCGCCGCTCAGGAGCCACGACCGTGCCCGACGCGCTGCGCTGGGTCCCGGGGCTGCACGTTGCCCGCCGCAACTCGAATGTCTGGGCGCTGAGTTCGCGCGGTTTCAGCAGCGTCAGTTCCGAAAAACTCCTCGTGCTCAGCGACACACGGAGCATCTACACGCCGTTATTCTCCGGTGTGATGTGGGACGTTCAGGACTACCTGATGGCCGACATCGACCGCATCGAAGTCATCCGCGGCCCCGGCGCCGCCCTGTGGGGCTCCAACGCCGTCAATGGTGTGATTAACATCACCACCAAAAACGCGGCCGACACACACGGCACGCTCATCGAAGCCGCCGCCGGCACCGAGGAACGCGCGATGCTCGCAGCGCGCCACGGAGGTCAGACACGAAACGGCGTTCACTATCGCGTCTTCGGAAAATACTCCGACCGCGACGAGACCGTGAGCACATCGCAAAGCGAGGACGACTGGCAGCTCGGTCACCTCGGATTTCGCGCGGACTGGACCCGAAATGCCGAAGATGAATTCACCCTTCAGGCCAACGCGTACGACGGCACCATCGGTCAGCTGGCACCGGCGGTGACCATCATCGGCCGGCAAGGCCCGACCGGGGATCTCGAAACCAGCGTCGGCGGCGGACACCTTCTCGGAAGGTGGAAACGTCGCTTCACCAAAGACTCCGATCTCCAGTTCAGAGCGTACTACGATCGGACGTATCGCAACGATCCCAGCTATACCGACGAGTTGGATACCGTCGATCTCGACCTCCAACACCGCTTCTCGCCCCTATCCGGCCACGAGCTGATCTGGGGGCTGAATCACCGCACCACCGATAATCGCAACGAAGGAAAAGGTATTTTCGGCGTCCGCCCGTCCTCGTCCCGCGATCGCCTCTACAGCGGCTTTCTCCAAGACCAGATCGTTTTTCTGGATACAATCCGGGTGACGCTCGGAACGAAAGCCGAGTACAACGACTTCAGCGGCTTCGAACTCCAGCCGAGTGTCCGCGGCGCGTGGGACATCTCCCCCAACCAGATGATTTGGGCCGCCGTGTCGCGGGCCGCGCGCATCCCCACGCGGCTGGAACGCGATATCTTTATCGACGTAAGCAACCCCGCGGGAAATCCGGTGGTCCGTCTTTTGGGCAACGACGACTTCGGCGCGGAAGAACTGGTGGCTTACGAGCTCGGCAGCCGTTGGCGCGTTGCGGAAAACCTCCTGCTCGATGTCTCCCTCTTCGAAAACCACTACGAGGGACTCGCTTCGCTGGAGATCGGTACGCCTTTCACCGACCCAGACGACGGCCGCACCGTGATCCCCATTGTGAATCGAAACCTCACCGACGGCGTGTCCCGGGGTGGCGGCACACTCATCACGTATACGCCGATGGATCGGTGGCGGCTGTCCGCCAGCTATTCGTATTTCACGATGAGCCTCGATCCCAAGGGTCAGGATATCAATCGGGGCAGATTTTATGAGGGAGCGACACCCCGGCATCAGGTTGCGTTGAGCTCTTACCTCAACCTGCCCGGCGGATTCGAAGTAGATACGCACTTCCGTCGCATCACCGAAATCCGCCGCCTGCCCGACATCCCCAGCGGCGAAGGCATCCCCGGCTACAGCGAGCTCGACATCCATTGCTCCTGGCGCGCCTCGGAACGCCTCCGGATCAGCGTCGTCGGGCAGAATCTCCTGCACGACGAACACATCGAGTTCGGCACTCCCGCCGCGCGCGGTGCGATAAAACGCGGCGCCTATGCCAAGGTCTCTTGGGAGATGTGATCTTTCCCGCGGCGGCCATCCGAAGCGCGCCGTATCGACAGCGCGGTGACTGGATGGCTGGAGCTCCCGCCGTAGACAGCCTCCGGCGATACCGCGCTAATCCTGCTGAAAATAACCTTCCGCCCGCATCACGCCGGCATCGTCGTCGCCGTCAACCGCCTCCCAGCAATCCTCCGGAAACGCCGGCTTGCGTTGCAGCCAGCGCACCAGGCACAGGCTGTTCGTGAGC
>CAMLSH010000515.1 GCA_946482625.1 uncultured Opitutaceae bacterium | reverse complement strand
TCATGTCAGATACAGCAACGTCCGGCGAAGCCCCGGTGGCACCCGCCGAGACCGTTAGCGCGCCTCCAGCGCCTGTCGCGAATACTACCGCCCAGGCCGCTCCCGCCGCTTCCTTCCCGACCTTCGGGAACAGCCGAGGCTCCGGCCTCGCCCGCGGCAAACGCGCCAGCACCCCCGCCACCACCAGTAACAGCAGCAACACCACGCCCGCCGCCTCCGGCGAGTACACGCCCACGGCGATTCAGATCATCACGACCGAACGCGAATACAAAAATCCGTTCGCTCCTGAACCCGCCCCCGAGCCCATCGCGGCTCCAGCCCCCGCGGCCCCCGTGGTAGCAGCAGCAACCGCAGCCGTAGAACAACCCGCAGCCGCCGTCGTCGCCCCCGAAGTGACGCCCGCCGCCAGCCCGGCCCCGCGCGCCGAAATCGAACACGCCATCGAGCCCGCCCCCACCTCCGTGGAGTCGGCGCCCGCCGCGTCTGAGCCCGCCGAAAAGGCCGAACTCAAAATCCTCCCGCCCGAGAACAAAGTGCGCCCCGCCCAAAGCTGGGAAAGCTCCTCGTTCCCCTCTGGCGGACAACAATCCAACAATCCAAACGCCGGCGGCAATCGCGGCGGCGATCGCCCGATCTTCCGCACCGAACGTCACCGCCAGCGCGACGCCGAAGCCGCTCAAAACGCGCCTGCGTCCAGTGGCGACGCCGCTCCTCGCTCCGACGAGCCGCAGCCGTTTCAACGCCGCGACTTCCGCGAACAGCGCCAACCGCGTGACCCACGCGATCAACGCGAACCGCGTCAGCCCCGCGATCCTCGCGATGCCCGTGAGCCACGCCAACCCCGCGACCCACGCGACTCGCGCGGTTTCAACAAGCCCCAATCCGGCACCACGCCTCCGGTCTCCCACACCTCCTCGGTGGACGAGAAAAAATCCGGCGGCGGCCTGATCTCCTGGATCAAAGGCCTCTTCAGCGGCGAACCTGCCGCTCCCGAAAAACCGGCCGACCAAAGCGGCAAACCCGCCGGCGGCGGCGAACGCCGTTTCGACCGTGACGGTCGTGGTGGTGGCGGCGGTCGTCGCAACCATCGCGGCGGTCGCGGTGGCCAAGGCAACCGCGGGCAGGGTGGGCAAGGCGGCGGCTTCCGCGGTGAAAACCGTGGCGGCGGCGAAGGCCAGCCTCGCACCGACGGACAGCCCGGCGGCGAACATCGCGGCCAAGGCGGCCACGGCGGCGATCGCAACCATCATCGCGGTGGCCGCGGTCAACGCGGCGGTCGTGGTCAAGGTGGCGGTGGCGGTTTCCGCGGCGAACGTCGCGGCGGCGAAGGCCGCTCCGACACCGGCGGCTCTTCCGGTCCCGCAGCCAGCTAAGCTCTACTCAAGACGCTCCACGCGTTTGGTCCTCTCCTCAGGCGCCCGTCCTCACCGACGGGCGCCTTTTTTGTTGGACCGCATAATCCGAGGTGGAACGTGCGGTCCCCGCGCGTCGCTCGAATTCTCCCGCGTTTTACTATCGCATCGCCCTCGACGTCGCAAAGCGTGCGCGGAGCGCCCGCTCCACCACTGATCACCATCGATCCACCTCCGCTCCGCGTCCAATCTCTGCTCCATCATTCGACGTTTCCTCCCGTAAAAATTCTGCCCAATCGCGCCCGCAGGCCCACCTTTCGCCCGCCCCGTTCACTTTCAGCTTTCAGCCTTCCGCCCTCAGCCCTCAGCCTTTCGCCCCTCGCCCTTCGCCTTTCCCACATGTCCGATCTCATCGTCAACGGCGGCAAGCCGCTCTCCGGCACCATCACCCCGTCCGGCAACAAAAACTCCGCGCTGCCCATCGTCTGCGCCACGCTGCTCACCGACGAGCCGGTCCACCTGACGAACGTCCCCGACATCACCGATCTCAACAAGATCGTGACGTTCATGACCGACCACGGCTCGAAAATCACGTGGGACCGCACCACCGGCGAGATGCACCTCGACCACTCCGGCTTCCGCAGCGAACTGGTCAGCAACGAGCTCCCGCAGGACATGCGTTCCACCGTCCTGCTGTACCCCGCGCTCCTCCGCCGCCTCAAAAAAATCACCATCAACGCCACCGCCAAAGGCTGCTCCCTCGGCGTCCGCGAGATCGACCCGCACCTCGAAATCTTCGCCAAACTCGGCGCCTCGATCGACACCGGCGAACCCCTCGTCATCGCCCTGCCCAACGGCTTCACCGGCAACCGTCACTGGTGCGACTACATGTCCGTCACCGTCACGGAGAACTTCCTCATGGCCGCCTCCGTCGCCAAAGGAACATCCACGCTCATCAACGCCGCCAGCGAGCCCCACGTGCAGGACC
This sequence comes from uncultured Opitutaceae bacterium, assembly GCA_946482625.1. The sequence continues at coordinate 340 of CAMLSH010000515.1, read as the reverse complement.
TCTGCGCCGCACTAACCGCGATGGGCGCCAAGATCGACGGCATTGGCACCAGCATGCTCCGCGTCGAAGGCGTGGAAAAACTCCACGGGTGCAAAGCCAGCATCGCGACCGACTACCACGAAGTCGTCACCTTCCTCGCGCTCGGCGCCATCACCGGCGGCGAGATTCGCGTGAAAAATTCTCTTCCGCATCACTTCGACCTCATCGTCCGCGCCTTCGCCAAACTCGGCGTCGTCATCGAGCACGAAGGCGATACCGCCATCGTCCGCCGCAACCAGTCGCTCGTCATCGAGCAACCCTTCACGTCCAATCTCCTCACCAAGATCGAAGCCGCACCCTG
>CAMLSH010000514.1 GCA_946482625.1 uncultured Opitutaceae bacterium | reverse complement strand
GCTTGCTTTCGCAGAGCGGGATTCGGTTTAGTGCGAATTTCTTTTTCAAAATCCATAACACGCAATGACGAAAATCGCTCCACTCTCCGACTCTATCTCCCTCTTCTTCGCGCAGACCGCGCCGGCACCCGCCGGTCCCGGCGGTTTCATGAGCTCCCAAGCGATCTTCATGATCCTGCTCTTCGGCGCCATGTATTTCTTCATGATCGCTCCTCAGCGCAAAAAGCAGAAGGAGCACCAGAAGATGTTGGAGTCCCTCGGTTCCGGTGACGAGGTCATCACCGCCGGCGGCATCTACGGCGAGATCACCAACAAGAAGGATGACCGCTACGTCATCCGCATCGCCGACAACACCAAGATCGAGGTCGGCAAGGCCTTCATCGCCTCCCTCGTTCGCAAATCCGGCGAAGAGAAAAAGTAACCCTGTCGTCACACTTGCCACCTGCGCGGACGGCGTGCTGCATGTGCGGCCCGCGTCCGCGCTCGCGTTTACCCCGACGCGAAAAATTACTTTAACCCAAAACCACCATGCTCCAACGCAACCTTTGGAAACTGACCCTCAGCTTGGCTATCGTGCTGTGGGCGGCCTACCAGCTCGTCCCGATTCAGGACCAGGACTTCCCCACCTACATCAAGGCCGAGGCCTCCGCTAAAAAGACGGAGTTCAACGCCCTTCTCAAAGAGGCCTCCGACCGCCAGACCTCCCGTCAGGCCTCCAGCGTATTTGTCGGTCTCAAACAGATCGCCGCCGAGCGCCAGCTCGACCTCGCGAAGGATTTTTTCCCGCACCTCGATCTCGGCGACATCAAGAATGTCGACCGCCGCAACAAGGTCCTCCTCGACCACCTCCTCAAAGAGTCCAAGAGCAATCTCCAGCTCGGCCTCGATCTCAAAGGCGGCGTCGTCTTTACCCTCGAAGTCGATGAGAAAGCCCTCGCCGATCTCCCGTCCGACGTTCGCGAGGACAAACTCAAGCACGCCATTGCGATCATCAGCGACCGTATCAACGGCCTCGGCGTCGCCGAACCCATCGTGCGCGCCGTCGGCGAAAACCGGATCGAGGTCCAACTCCCCAACGTCAACACCAAGGACAACCCCGAGGTTCTCGACACTCTCAAAAAGCCCGCCCGCCTCGACTTCCGCCTCGTGATGGAAGGTACGAACGGCATGTTGCAGGCGCCCCCGCCCGGCTCCGTTCCCCCTGGCTACGAAGTTCTTTCCGAAGACCGCGAAGATCACGCTTCGGGCCAGATCAACACTGTCTACTACATCGTCAAACGCGTCCCAGAGATGAGCGGCCAGGGCGTCGAAGACGCCGTCGCTCGCGTCGACGAATACGGCCGTTTCCAAATCCACCTGAGCTTCAACGCGGACGGCAAGAAACAGTTCGCCGATGTCACCACCGCCAACGTCGGCCGCCAGCTCGCCATCGTCCTCGACGGCAAGCTCTCGTCCGCCCCGAATATCAACGAACCCATCACCGGCGGCACCGCCCAGATCTCGGGCAACTTCTCCCAGCGCGAGGCCATCGACCTCGCCAACGTCCTCAACAACCCGCTCGACGTTCCGCTCACCGTTAAAGAGCAGTACGAAATCGGCGCCACGCTCGCAACCGACGCTATCGCCAGCGGCCAGCTCGCCTTCATCATCAGCACCTCGCTCACCATCGGTTTCGTGCTGCTGTTCTATACCATCGGTGGCGTCATCGCCGCCATCGGCATGGGCATCAACGTACTCGTTACGCTCGCCGTCATGTCGAGCTTCGGCGCCACACTCTCGATGCCCGGCATCGCCGGTATCGTGCTGACCCTCGCCATGTCGGTCGACTCGAACATCCTTATCTTCGAGCGCATGAAGGAAGAACTGCGGATGGGTAAATCCCTCCCGAGCGCGCTTGAGGCCGGCTTCGACAAAGCCTGGTCCGCCATCATCGACTCCAACGTCACCACGCTGATGGTGGCCGCGATCATGATCGCCCTCGGCACCGGCCCCGTGAAGGGCTTCGGTATCACCCTCGCGATCGGTATCTTCACCACGATGTTCTCCGCGGTGGTCGTCACCAAGCTCATCATGGAGTTCCTGATCCTCCCCGGCACGATCAAGAAACTGCCGATGTTCTCCGTTCTCCAGAACACGAAGATCGACTTCCTCAAGCACGCCAAACCGGCGTTCATTATCTCCTGGGTCATCGTTCTCGCGAGCATCGGCTTCGTGGCCTACAAGGGTAAGGCCGTTTACGGCATCGACTTCGTCGGCGGCGACACCGTCACGCTTTCATACGCGCAGCGTCTCGAAGTCGGCGATCTGCGTAAAGCCGCCGAAACCGCCGGATTTAAGGACGCCGTCTTCGCTTACCAAAAGCAGATCGGCAGCGACCTCGAAGTCCTCAAAGCCACCACCCGCTTCGACGAAGGCGGCCCGCTCGTCAGCAAACTCCAGCAAGCCTTCCCGCAGGCCCAACTCGTCTCGCTCGGTGAAACTCGCATCGGACCTTCCGTCGGCGCCGAGATCCAGTCCAACGCCTTCTGGTCCATCTTCTGGGCGCTCGTCCTCATCCTCATCTACGTGGCCTTCCGCTTCGAGATCGGCTACGGCATCGGCGCGGTTGTTTCCACGCTGCACGATTTGTTGATCACCATCGGCCTCTTCGTCGTCTTCGGACGCGAGTTCAACGCCTCCATGGTCG
>CAMLSH010000513.1 GCA_946482625.1 uncultured Opitutaceae bacterium | reverse complement strand
GACCTTCGTCGCGCCATCGCTCCACGCCGCTCCCGACGCCTCGGCGCTGCATCCAGGTCTTCGCCTCAACCAGATTCAGGTCGTCGGCACGCACAATTCCTACCACCTCGAACCTTTCCCGGCCGTCCTCGCGCTCGGCCAGAGCGAACCGTTCCGCCGCGCCCTGCCGTCCGCACTGTCAGCAGCCACCGGATACAGTCACCCCTCGCTCACCGACCAACTGACCCGCCAAAACGTCCGCCAACTCGAACTCGACCTTTTCCCCGATCCTCTCGGCGGACACTTCAGCGAACCGCTCGGTCAAACGCTCGCGCTACGTCGCGGCGAAAAACTCCCGACCGATCTCCACGCCATCGCCCCGCTCACCGCGCCGGGCCTCAAGATCCTGCACAAGCCGGAATTCGACTACCGCACGAACACGCCTTCCTTCGTCTCCGCCCTCCGCGAGCTGCGCGCCTGGTCGCAGAAAAATCCCGGCCACATCCCCGTCCTCGTCCTGATCGAACTCAAAACCAACGGCCCCGCGTCCGGCGTCCTCACCGCGATCACCGATCCTCACGAACGCACCCTCGTCGCCGCGTTCCCAGCCTCGCCCGCCTGGACCGACGATCAACTCGCCACCGTCGAAGCCGAAATCCTCTCCGTATTTCCTTTGGAGAAAATCCTTACGCCCGCCGAAGTCCGCGGCGACGCGCCCACCTTGCGCGACGCCATCCTCACCCGCGGCTGGCCCGAGCTCGAAGCCGTCCGTGGCCGCGTGATGTTCGCCCTCGATAACGAAAACGCGCTCCGTGACCGCTACCTCGCACTTCCGAGTCGCCGCACCGAACGCCTGCTTTTCGTCAGCGTCCCGCCTGAGCATCCCGAAGCCGCTTGGATGAAGATCAACAATCCCGTGCGCGACTTCACCCGTATTCAGGAAATGGTTCGCGCCGGCTTCCTCGTCCGCACCCGCGCCGACGAGGAGCTCCGCGAAGCCACAACCAACGACACCAGCCGGCGCGAGCGCGCCTTCGCCAGCGGCGCCCAATTCATCAGCACCGACTTTCCCGCGCCTGATCCCCGCTACTCCGACTACTGCGTCACTCTCCCGGGAAATGCTGACGCCGCGCTAAATCCCGTCTCCGCTCCCCGACAGCATCCGCTCACACCGCCTGTTGCGCCCTGATCCTTGGTCCATGACCTCTCCCAATCCGTTTCTCCAACTCGTCCCCAACCGGGCTGTCGCCGCGCTCAATCGCGTCCGCTCGCTTATTTGGCACAACCGCATCGCGCTGACAGTCGAGGCCACCGAGCCGACCGCCGCGCATCGCTCCCTCGATACGGCACGTCGCGATAAACTCGCGCCCGTCTCTGCCAATTCCGCTTGGGGCCGTCTCTACGATCAACGCTGGTGTCGGCCAAAACTCCCGCCAGCCAACACGCGCAAAACTCCGACCCGTTACCTCGAATGGCGCGACCAAGGCGAAGCCACCGTCTACATCGACGGCGTCCCCTACTACGGCTTCGACGTCGCCCACCGCCATGTCGCGCTCCCGCCCAAAACCCGCGAGCTCTGGATCGAGTCCCTCTGCTGCCAGTCCGCCATCTGGCACCCCGACGCCACCGGCCTTTCCCCGCGCGGCAGCATCTTCGACGGCGCCTTCCTCGTCCAACGCGACGACGAGGCATGGGCCGCGTATCACGATTTCCAATGCCTCGTCGATCTGATGATCCACCTGCGCGCGCAACAAGACCCCACACCTCCGCGCGTCCTCCCGCCCACCGGACTGCAACCATCAGTCGCCCAAGCCACGCCCCTCTACCGCCGCCTGCTTCGTCTCCTCGATGAAGCCGTGGACGCCTTTGATACCGCCGGTATCACCGCGCTCCGCTCCCGCCTCGCCGCCGCCTTCAAAGAGCTCCGCGACGAAAATCCCGTCGTGCGCGCCGTCCTCACCGGCCACGCCCACATCGACCTCGTCTGGCTCTGGCCCGAGCGCGTCGGCGAAGCCAAGGCCGTGCATACCTTCGCCACTATGAACCGTCTCATGGCGCTGTATCCGGAATTCCGTTTCGCCTACAGCCAAAGCGCTAGCTACGAGGCTGTCACCCGCCGCTCGCCGCCTTTGATGCAGGCTATCAACCGCCGCATCCGCTCCGGCCAGTGGGAAGCCACCGGCGCCCTCTACGTCGAAAGCGACACCCTCATGCCCTGCGGCGAAGCCCTCGCTCGCAGTTTCCTGCTCGGCCAGAAAGACTTCAAAAAACTCCGCGGCAGAAAACCCGCGCGGCTCCTCTGGCTGCCCGACGTCTTTGGCTACAGCGCCTGCCTCCCGCAACTCATGCGACTCGCCGGCGTCGACTGGTTCTTCACGACCAAACTCACCTGGAGCGCGATCAACCGCTTCCCCTTCAGCAGCTTCATCTGGCGCGGCAATGACGGCAGCGAGGTCGTCTCCCACGTCACCCAGGATTCTGGATACAACAACCTCGTCGATTTCCCGCGCCTCCACGCGAGCGCCAACGGACACATCCAGTCCGACGTCCATCCCGAGTTCCTCCACCCGACCGGCTACGGCGACGGCGGCGGTGGCACGACCGAGGAAATGTGCGAACGCGCCCGTCGGCTCAGCGCCCTGGCCGGCACGCCTGCGATGAGCTGGGATCAACCCGAGGCATTCTTCGCCCGCCTCGAAAAACTCAAAT
>CAMLSH010000512.1 GCA_946482625.1 uncultured Opitutaceae bacterium | reverse complement strand
TTTCCGGCAAAAACTGGGCCGCCAACCCGCGCGCCGAGTCCGACAAAAACTAAACCACTTTTCCCATGACCACTGGAGGCTGGATAAATCTCATTCTATCCGTCGGCACCGTCACCACGCTGTTCGCCTGGTGTATTTACCGCGTCCTGACAGCGCCCAAAACCGGCGGCACCCTCGCCCACGTCGAGCCCGTGGACGAATCGCACACCGACGTCCGCTGACGCTCCACCTTTTCGAGCGCCGATACCATCAAAGGAGCTTCGCCCTCTGAGAGCACCGATGTGTCCGTCGGAATCCGAGGTGGTCCGCAATCTGTGCCATCCCTGCAACCCGATCGTCGGCCCGACCTCGCACAGCGCAATCCTCCTGCTCATTTCCCCGACGGCCCAAAGGGTTTCCGCGGCTCGCGCAGCGCGTCCGTCGCCGGACGTTCCCCGTCTTCCGCCGCCCGCTTCGACTCTTCTTTCCCCATCGCGGCCACGCCACCGTCCTCGTCAGGCTTCAACACCCCACCCTCCGACGGCGCAAAAATCTCGCCCTCCAGCCGCTCCGAAAGCGCCCGACCGAAACCGTGGCGTATCAAGTTTCCGATCGTCGCCAGCACGCCGACATCCGTTTCCCCGAACTCGCCTGAAAAAGGAATCCGCGTCGCCACCTGATCGCGTGATCTGTTTTTCAGCAACGCGGACAACCCTCCCACCATTTTCTCCCACAGCCGTTGCGCAACGGGCTTCGTTTTGTCCTCCACGTTCTTGAAATCGAGATCGTCGAAGAACGGCTTGATATAACCTTCATAGCGGCCCTCCGCCGCTGCCACTTCGAGGTACAGCTGAAAATTCCCCCGCGCCACATCGACGTTTCCATAAGCCAGCAGGAAGTCGTTCAACGCAGGCAAATCCACGTTCACCAGCTCCAGATTCAATTTGAAACGCGGCTGCTCCGCCAGCACGTCGAGCCCGCCAAAAATCCGCAGATCTCCGTGCCCGATCGTCTTCGCCCGCAACTCGACCTCCGCCGGCAGCGGCCCACGTTTGTCCGACGGACGATTCCGAAGTCCCGTCGCCACGACCTCCAGCCCTTTCAACGAGATGTCCACCTTCGGGTCCGCGTCTGTATCGATAAAACGGATAACGCTGTCCATGACTTCCAGTCGCGTGATCTCGATCGGGAAAATATCCTCGATCGCATCCTGCCAGCGCTTGTCCACCACCTCCGTCTGACTGCCCTCCTCGGTTGGCGCGTTGACCACGATCAACTCGGCGTCCTCCAGCACAAAGTCCCCCACAAACCGCCCGCGAAAGAGATCCCGCCACGCCAGCGAAAAATCGATTTTCGTCGCTTTGAAGAACGGCTCCCGCCTCTCCCCGTTCGTCTTCACGATCTCCACGCCTTCGAGCTGATACGCCCCGCGCCACACGGACAGATCGATGTCCTCCACGCGGCCCGCGTACTCGGGGATTTTTTCGAGCCGCTGATTGATCAGCGATTTGAGCGCGCGCGGCAGCACCAACCGCACCGCCAGCAACATTAGCACGACGACGAGAACGATATGCCAGCTCCGGCGAAACCAGCGCGCCGCGCGTTCGAAATGGGGAGAATCGTCGGTCTTCATGAAGCTGGAAAACTGCTCCGACCGACATCGCTTTCGCCCTGCGGTGTCCCCGCACATCGTACCGGGCGCTCCCCCGATGCCCACACGCCAAGCCGCGCTCCGTGTAGCCGCGCTCCTTAAAGCGTGGCCGGCCCATCGCCCACGCTCACCCTCCCTCCCCACCCTTCCATTGGTCATTTCGCGTGCCGCCGCGCGTACACGCGTTGACTGTCCATCGTCCGCCCCGATTGCCCGTTGCCCCGCGACCCCGTCCCGTCTCCCTCCCATCATGCGAACCCCCACCCGCTCGTCGTCCGCGTTACCCACGACCGCCCTGCTCGCCTGTCTGTCGTCGATCCCGTTTCTCCACGCCGCCGACTCCACGGCTTCTTCCGCGCCCGACAATCCCCTCGCCTGGCCCGAGGTAAAACAAGAGCACAAACCCTGGACCCGCTGGTGGTGGATGGGCTCCGCCGTGGACAAAGAAAACCTCACGCGCGAACTCACCGACTTCGCCGCCGCCGGACTCGGCGGCGTTGAGATCACACCCATCTACGGCGCCAAAGGCTACGAAGACCGCTTCATCGATTTCCTCTCGCCCAAATACGTCGAGATGCTCGCCCACACCGCCGCCGAGGGAAAACGCCTCGGCCTCGCCATCGACATGGCCACCGGCACCGGCTGGCCCTTCGGCGGCTCCTTCACGCCGCCGGAAGACGCCGAGCTCAAAATCGAAATCAAAGACGGCCAGTTCGCGCCCAAGCTCACCGGCTTCAAAGTCAAACGCGCCGCCCCCGGCGCCGCCGGCCTCGTCCTCGATCCCTACTCGCCCGACGCCATCGCCCGCTACCTCGCACACTTCGACAAAGCCCTCGCCCCGCTCCCGCCCGGCGCCATCCACGGCCACTTCCACGACTCCTTCGAATACACCGCCAACTGGACGCCCGCCCTCCTCGAAAAGTTCAAAGCCATGCACGGCTACGACCTCGCCGCGCACATCGACGCGCTCACCGGTAATGCCGATCCGGATACAACCGCCCGCATCAAGTCCGACTACCGCGAAGTCCTCGCCCAGCTCCACATGGACTACATGCACAC
>CAMLSH010000511.1 GCA_946482625.1 uncultured Opitutaceae bacterium | reverse complement strand
AATGACCAATGACCAATGACCAATGACCAATGACCAATGTGCTGGCGGGGTTAGCAGGAATGCGGGCTTGAGGGAATGCGCGGTGAGGGACTGCGCCTGCATCGGAGGCCTGAGCAAATTCAGGTTGCGGGAAAAAGCGGGCGTGGCGTGGGGCGCGTGCAAGTACGCTGGCCTACCAGCGCGGTGAGCGCACGGGGACGGCACGCCTCACCTCGGAGGCTGTCGGGCGAATTATTCGTCGGTGGCGAGGACGGCGGGGAAGAAGGAGCCGCTGCCGCCGCGGTTGCTGGCGGTGATGGGGGTGAGCGGAACGGTGAGGCTCGGCGGAAGATTTTTTTCGCGCACAGCGAGGGTCGCGAGAACTTTGGGGACGTACATGCGGGTCTCGGCGGGAAGGAGATCGGCGATGTCGGCGTAGGCTTTGGAGCCGGCTCTTTTTTGGGCGATGGCGATGCGGCCTTCGCCGGCGTTGAAGGCGGCGAGCGCGAGGGGCCAGGAATCGAAACGGTCGTGGAGCACGCGGAGAAATTTGGCGGCGGCGCGCGCGTTCTTGCCGGGTTGGGTGCGTTCGTCGAAAGGGAAAGTGCGCAAGCCAAAGGCCTTGGCGGTGGCGGGCATGAGTTGGAAGAGACCGCGGGCGCCGGCGGGGCTGCGGGCGGAGGGATTGAGCGAGGATTCTACTTCAGCGAGCCAGACGAGTTCGGTGGGGATGCCTTCGGCCGCGAAGATGACTTTGAGGACGGGCATGAGTTCGTCGGCTTTTTCGGGACGCGGGCGGGTGCGAAGGCGTTCGTGCCAGATGTCGTAGAAAGGGACAGGCGAGCGTAGCGGCGGCGCGAAGGCTACGGCGGGCGGCGGGCTCGTGGGAACGGGCGGGCTGATGGGCTCGGCGGGGTCGGGCGGAAGCGGTAACAGGACGCGCGGTGGCGTGGGGAAACGGGTGGCGAGGCCGGCCGTCTCCATTAAATCGAGACGCTCGGCGAGCCAGTCGGCGTACTCGGCGTAGGCGGGCATCATGCGCAACGCGGCCAGCGTACGGCGGGCTTCGCCTTCGAGGGCGGCGAGGTCGGAAACGGAGCCGGCTTCGAGCGAGGTCTGAAGGCGGGCGGTGAAGTTGTCCCACTGATCTTTGGATACGAACTCGTACTGGTCTTTGATGGTTTCGGGCGCGTAGTCGTCGAAGAGCTGGCGGCCGAGTTCGTAGAGTTGATCGAAGTCGGCGGGCGTAGGCGTGGGGGCTGGCGCCGGAGCGTGGGCGGTGGGCGCTGGTTTTGGTGCGGAGGCGGGTACGGCTCCTGGCGACCGCGCGGCGGTGGCGGCTGGAGGTGGGGTCGCGGTGGCCGGAGTCGATGTGGCGGCGACTGCTGACGGGCCCGCAGGGGACGTACTCGGATCAGCGGGCGGCGGGGTTTGAGCGCGCAGGCATAGCTGCAGCAGCAAGGCCGCAGCGGAACCTAAAAGTACGTAGCGCAAAGGTCGCATGCCGGCAGGGTTGGACAAAGGAAGAGGGCGCGAGTTCGAGGCTGGCGCGAGCGGAAAGTGTTGGTGGCACGCAACAACATGAAATGGACGTGGAGAGTTTTGCACGGGGCGGCGACATCGGGGGAATGTTGAGGCGGGCGTTGGAGCGCGGAGATGAGTGGTGCGATGGTGGGCGGCGCGAGAGGGGCCACGCTTCAGAAAGCGCGGCTACGAGGGAAGCGGTTATGGCGCGTGGTTGAGCGGTAGTCGCTACGGAGCGCGTGCGAGCACGCTGGCCTATGGAGCGAGGGTGCGGGCCGCTTTCCCGTTTGACCCTCTGAAGCTCGGCCTTAGCTAAGACCGTTTCCTGCGCGGCGCGCAGGTGTTTGCCGGATGAACCGCGTCTATATCAAAACCTACGGATGCCAGATGAACGAGCGCGACAGCGAGGCGGTCGCGGCGATGTTGCGCGCCCGGGGTTATCGGATCGTCGGCGCGGAAGACGAATGCGATGTGATGCTCCTCAACACGTGCAGCGTGCGCGACGCGGCTGAGCAGAAGGCCATCGGCAAGGCGGCCAACGTGCAGCACCGCAAGAAGAAGAACCCGGACTTCGTGCTCGGGATTCTCGGGTGCATGGCGCAAAACCGCGGCGCGGAGCTTTTAGATAAGTTGCCCGATGTGGATCTGATCGTGGGCACGCAGAAATTTCACCAAGTGCCGGACTACCTCGATAACCTGCGCGCGGCGCGGGAGGCGGGCGTGCCGATTGCGGAAACGATCGTCGATATCGGTGAGGAGGAGGGATCTCAGAATACGATCAAAGATCATCTCGAACTCGATGCCGGGGCGCCGCCGCAGGTGAGCGCGTTTGTGTCGATTCAGCAGGGGTGCAACATGGATTGCGCGTTCTGCATCGTGCCGAAGACGCGGGGCGACGAACGGTCGCGTCCGATGGACGATATCGTCGCGGAGTGTCGTCAACTGGCGGCGAAGGGCGTGAAGGAGGTTACGCTGCTCGGCCAGATCGTGACGAGTTACGGGCGGCGCGATTACCAACACACCGGCGGCGTGTCGCCATTCACGCAGTTGCTGGAGCGCGTGCATGCGATCGAGGGGATCGAGCGGATTCGCTTCACGTCGCCGCATCCGCGCGGGTTCAAGCAGGACCTCGTCGACGCGTACGGGCGGTTGTCCAAGCTGTGTGAATACGTGCATCTGCCGATGCAGAGCGGGA
>CAMLSH010000510.1 GCA_946482625.1 uncultured Opitutaceae bacterium | reverse complement strand
CCTTGCTCACGTCGAACGCGAAGCCGGTGAAGCCGCTGTCGTGGCGACCGAGTCGCTGGCCATTGAGCCAGACTTCCGCGGACTGCCAGACACCGTCGAAGTAGAGCAGCGCGCGTTTGTCTTTCGCATCGGCGGGCGCGTCGAAGCTGTGCAGATAGAAACCCTCGGACTTCGTGCCGTTCACGTAGTGCGGTTCTTCAAAGCCGTGCGTGGTCCAGTTGGCCGGGACCGGAATCGGTTTGAATGCGGACGCGTCGAAGCCGTCGGCGTAGAACTTGCCGAACGCGTCTGCGGCGTCCTCGTCGGGCTTGAGCAAGAACTGCCAGTCGCCATCGAGTGAGATCGGCGCGGGGACTTCAGCATGCATGGCCGGAGATCGCGCGGCGGTCGCGTCAGCAGCGGAGACGAAGGACGGCGCGAAGGTCGCAGAGACCGCGAGCGCGCAGAGAAGGGTTTGGAGTCCGTTCATAAAATTAGTGGGAGGATTTTGTCTCGCCCGCCGACGTCGGGCGGCCGGGCAGAAAGGTTGTGACGAGCAAACCGGTGAGCAGGATCGCGGCAGTGCCGAAGACGATGGTGAGGAACGTGTGGAAATGGCTGCGCATCTCCTCGGGGAAGAGCCAGCCCTTGGACGACAGCGTCATCCAAAGAATCAATACGACGCCCGCGGCGACACCGGACAGCGCGGCGCGGTTGGTCGCGCGGCGGGAGAGAAAGCCGAGCAGGAAAAGCCCGAGCGTGCCGCCGCCGAAGATGCCCGCGAGCATCCACCATGCGTCCAGTGCACTGGGAGCGCCCGTCATGATGATGGCGACGCCGGTCCCGAGCGCACCCCAGATGAACGTCGCGGAGTAAAGAACGCGCATGGATTTCTGGTTGTCGGCTTTGCGGTTGATGAAGCGCAGGTAGTAATCGTTGAGCAAAATGGTGGCAGAGGAATTGAGGCAGCTGGAGATGGTGCTCATGGCGGCGGCAAAGATCGCGGCGATCAGCAGGCCGGTGAGTCCGGGCGGCAGCACGCTCACGATGAAATGAGGGAAAACGTAATCGGATTTTCCCACCGCGCGATAGGCCTCGGGAAGATCGGCGGGATTGGCCGTGTAATAAGCGAACATGGCGGTCCCGATAAAAAAGAAGACCGCGGAGAGCGGCACGTAGAGCAGGCCGCCTAGCCATACGCTCTTGCGCGCCTCGGCGTCGGACTTCGAGGCGAGGTAGCGCTGCACGTAATTCTGATCGATGCCGAAGTTCTGGAGGTTGATCACCAGACCGTAGACGAGCACGACCCAGAAGGTGGATTCAGTGAGACTAGCGCCGAAACTGCCGAGAGAGAATTTATTGTGCTCGGCGGCGATCGTGAAGATCTGGCCCGGACCCTCCGGCAGTTTGAAAATCATCAATGCGGCGCACGCGAGCGCGCCGCCGATCAGGACCACCGTCTGCACGGCGTCGGTCCAGATGACGGCGACAATGCCGCCGACCAAGGAGTAAATCGTCACCGAGATACCTGTGATGAGGATGATGGTTTTGATGTCCCACCCGAGCAGCACATTCATTGGCAGAGCCATCAGGTACATCACCGCCCCCATGCGGGCCAGCTGGGTGAGGAGATAACAAACGCCGGTATAAACGCGGGCCCATGCGCCGAAGCGCGCCTCCAGATGCTGGAATGCCGAGACATGGCCGGCATTCCGGTAGAACGGCAGAAACCACTTCACGGCGATCCAGGTCGCGAGAGGAATCGAGAGGCTGAATACAAAAGGATTCCAGTTGGCCGCGAACGCTTTCCCCGGAAGCGCGAGAAAGCTGATGCTGCTGACGTAGGTACCGAGGATCGAAAGACCGGTCAGCCAGCCCGGCAGACTCCGCTCGGCGGCGGTGTAGTTTTCGACAGAACGGCTGCGTTTCCAAAAAAAGAATCCGACCGCCATCGTCGCCACAAAGTAGCCGACGAGGATGACCATATCCAACGAGGTAAAGTGGGGCGACATGACGGGCGGGGCTGAGGTAGATTTCTAGCGTTTTAAGGTGGAGCGCGCACTCCGAGCGCGCTGTTCGATGCGGGATGGCGGATGATACTGTTTTCGCGGGCAACGGTTCAGAACGCGCTCGGAGTGCGCGTTCCACCCTCAGCGTTTGAATTCGCCGAGCGGGAGCTTCCACTCGCGGAACTTCGCGCGAAGTTGTTTCACGATCTTCGCGTACACTTTGGCGGAGTCTTTCGAGAGGACCATCTTCGGCACGCCTGGCTCGAAGCCGCGCGCCTCGACACCGGCGGGGACGTTGATCGGGAATGTGAGTTGATCGATGATCGGGCCGACTTCCTTCATGCGTTTGACGGCAGTCTCAAGGTCGCCGCCGGTCTGGCCCTTCTTCACGATGTTGAAGATCTCGACCATGTACTCGGGCACCATGTTGACGAGGCCGCCGATGCAGCCGGCCGCGCCCATGGCGAAGACTTCGGAGAGGCGCGTGTCGGCGCCGGAGAAGACGGCGAATTTTTTCTCCTTACCGAGGGCAATGAGCTCCTTGTGGTAGTCGAATTCGCGGCCGCTCTGTTTGATGCCGCCCATCTCGTGGCGGTCGGTGAACTTCGCGATCACCTCGATCGGGATGCGGTTTCCGGTGAGCTCGGGGAAATTGTAGAGCATGACCGGCAGCTGAGCGGCCTCGGCGGCGGCTTCGAAAAACGCGAGCTGGTCGGC
>CAMLSH010000509.1 GCA_946482625.1 uncultured Opitutaceae bacterium | reverse complement strand
TTATTGATCCAGCGCACCGCCTCGTCCGCAAAATCGTCCGCCTCGCTCCCGCCCAACAGCCGTCCGGCGATGTGCGCCACCATCGTTTCCAGATCGCCGGGAGCCGCGTCCAGCTGCGCCCGCAACGACGGTGTCGTGATCTGATCCGAACAAAGCCGGTAATAAAAATCCTCGCGAAACCGCCCCGCGCGAATCTCGCCCGGCAGATCGCGATTCGTCGCCGCGATGATTTTTCCTTCGAAGCGCCGCGTCTCCGTTCCACCCAACGGCTGAAACGTGCGCGCCTGCAAGACACGCAACAACTTCACCTGAATTCCCGTATCCGTTTCTCCAATCTCATCGAGAAACACTGCGCCGGTCGGCGGACACTCCTCCATCCATCCCGCGCGATCCACCAACGCGCCGGTGAACGCCCCGCGCCGATGTCCAAACAACTCCGATTCGATCAAGGTCGGTGAAAGCGCCGCGAGGTTCAGCGCGAAAAACCCATGCGCGAAATCCCGCCCGAATCCGCCGCGCTTCGGCTCGTACGGCACGTAACGCGAGAGCGCGAGCGCCCGCGCCACCAGTTCCTTGCCCGTGCCCGATGGTCCGTTGATCAACGTCGCGAAATCTCCCATACGCGAAAAAAGCCCGCGCCGGTAACGCTTCAAATCGTGCGTGAAGATCGACTGCCAGATCTCCGCCCGCAGCCGCGCCATCGGCGCCGAACCGCCGACCAGCGAGCGAAAGATGTTGTGGAACGCTCGCCGCACTTGAAATGCGCAGGCAAACCAATGCGCCGCACCATTCGCATCCATTGCGCCGACGCTGGCGTTCACCGCCGACAGCGAAAAACATTTTTCCACGTCCGCGCGAAACGCCGGGAAAAACTCCACGCGCCCGCCCTCCCCCCGCCCCTCCAGCGCGGCCAGAATCACCCGGTCAAAGCGCGTCGAATACGTCTGATAAAGCCAGTAGGCCGCCACTTCTTCGTAGAGCGCCAGCTCCTCACGCGAGACCTTCGCGCCGGCCGACGACTCCTTCTGCACGCGCGCGATCAACGCCCCGCATCGGTCCGTGATCAGCCGCACATTCACGTGCGAGTCCGCGGACGGCGGCCGCGTATTCCAGTCCGCGCCGGCCTCGATAAAATCTCCCGCCAGCGCCTCTCGTTCGGCGACGATCCGCTCGGGCAAAAACGGATTCGCCGCGTTCACTCGTGCGATCGCTTCCGCAAAAATCCGCTCTTGAGGGGGGAACAGCGCCGCGTGTTTTGTGGCCATAATTTGCCTGTCATCTGACATTTTATGTCCAGATCAGCAAGACTCATTTCCCGAATGAAATACGCAAGATGCTGGATTTCAGATTATTAAAGGAAGTATGCGTGTACTTGGCGCGGAGCCAGCAAAGGGATGCGTGCGGTCAAAACCCGCGTCATCCCATGAAACTAAAATCACTCCTGCTCACCGGTCTGCTCGTCTGGTCGTTGCTCGCCATCTCGGCATTCGCCGGCGGCACGCTCACCCCCACGGGCTCGGCGCATCAACCGGTCAAGATCCGCGACCATCAGATCAACGTCACGATCAACAACGGCTTCGCGCAGACCGAAGTCCTCCAGACCTTCTTCAATCCCAACCCCACCGACCTCGAAGCGATCTACGCCTTTCCCGTTCCGAAAAGCGCCAGTCTGTCCGAGGTCACCATCGTCACCGGCGAGAAAACATTGAACGGCGAAGTTCTCCCCAAGCAGGACGCCGAGACGATCTACGAAGAGGAAAAAAACTCCGGCAACGACGCCGGCCTCGCGAAAAAGAACAGCTACCTCACCTATGAATTCCGCGTAGCACCCGTGCGCGCCAACTCCGAGGTGAAGCTACGGTTCGTCTATTTCCAACCGCTCGAAATCGACACCGGCGTCGGCCGCTACGTTTACCCGCTCGAAGAAGGCGGCACCGACGAGATCGCAAAAAGTTTCTGGACCACCAACTCCCAGGTCGAAGGCGCGCTCTCGATCAACGTCGAACTCAAGTCCGCCTGGCCCGTTTCCGACGTGCGTGTTCCCGGCTTCGAAGGCGCCGCCAACTCCCAGAAACTCGCCGAGGGTCACTACAAGCTCACGCTCGACCGTCCCGGCGCGAAACTCGATCGCGACTTCGTCTTCTACTACCGCCTCGCTGAAAACGTCCCGGGCCGCGTCGAGGTCATCCCGTATCGGGCATCCAAGGACAAACCCGGCACTTTCATGATGGTCGTCACGCCCGGCGTCGATCTGAAGCCCATCACCAGCGGCGCCGATTACGTGTACGTGCTCGATGTCTCCGGCTCGATGCAGGGGAAAATCCACACGCTCGCCAACGGCGTCAGCCAGGCGCTCGGCAGGATGCGCCCCGAAGACCGGTTCCGCATCGTCACCTTCAACAACTCCGCCCGCGAGGTCCTCGACTGGACTCCCGCCACGACCGAAAACGTGCAGTCGGCGGTCGCTCTCGTGAAATCGCTCCAGCCCAGCGGCGGCACTGACGTCTACGCCGGCGTCAAAACCGCCACGAACAAGCTCGATGCCGACCGCGCCACCAGCGTCGTCCTCGTCACCGATGGCGTGACCAACCAAGGCATCGTCGATCCGGCTGCCTTCCACAAATTGCTCAAGCAATACGACGTCCGCGTCTTCGGTTTTCTCATGGGCAACAGCGCCAACTGGCCGCTGATGCGCGTCATCGCCGACGC
>CAMLSH010000508.1 GCA_946482625.1 uncultured Opitutaceae bacterium | reverse complement strand
ACGAGCGATTTCGATCTGAGCGCGGATCTGCTCAAGGTGCCGCATCATGGCACGGAAGGGTTGGCGCCAAATGAGTTTTTCGAGCGAGTCGGCGCCAAGGCAGTGCTGGTGCCGTCACCGCACGAGTTGTGGCTGACGCTGCGCAGCAAACGGGTGCGGGACTATTTTGAGGAACGAGAAATTCCCGCCTACGTGAGCGGTATTCACGGCAATGTGACGGTGCGGTTCACGGGTGAAGGTTACACGATCAAGACGGAACGGACAGCGCGGTGATTATGGAGGCGCCGATCTGGTGTCGTTCGCTGACCGACGCGAATCGGACCTGACAGAGCCGGACCCTCCATGGACTACCCTGCCAGTGGGCTTCGGCGCCCCCCAAGCGGCGAACCTCCACGCCTTAGAAGGCGCGGCTACACGGAGCCGGCTACGCGGCGGGGCGATGGGAAGGCTCCACGCGAGGGCGAGCGCTACGCGGGGCGTTACGGCGTGACGCGGGGTGGGGCGGTCAGGCGGGCGGAGATTTTTCGAAGGGAGTCGGCGGACAGTGCGAAGTCGCGGTTCGCGTGCTCGGGCGGGAGCTGGAGGAACGGGCGGCCGGCGGTGGTTCTGGCGATGGTTTCGGGGGAAGGGCCGAAGTCGGCGATCGGGAGTTCGACCACCGTGTATTTTCCGCCATCGAGGAGGCGGGGCGGCATGAGTTTCACGGTGCCGGGCGGCAACTGAAGTTTCAGCTGCGCTAAAGGAACGCCGTCTTTCAGGGGGAAACGCACGGTCTGCAGATCGGGATGCGACGCGAGGGCGACGGTCGTTGTTTGTGGCTCGGTATCGGAGGCGGCTGCGGTTGAGATGAGCCGGACTTCGCCGGGTTGAGCCGAGGCGATTTCAAATTCTAACGTGTGGCCCGGCGGGACCTTCACGGGTTTGAAGTTGGAAATCCGGTACGTGTTTCGGATCAAGCCGCGGTTCCCAACGACGGACATCATGGCGCAGATGAGGAGGAGAAAAGCGGTGGCGCGCAGGATATCCTTCCCTCGGCGGTGACTCAGGAAAACGAAGTAGATCGCGAGCGTGATGAGCCACAGCATGAACGACAGGTAACTCCAGGAAAGCAGGCAGCGTTTGACGTTGCGTAGAGTCATGCCGACCGGCCGGACAGGCAGGAAATCCACGTCGGCGCCGGCGTCGAAGGCGGTCTTGTCGTCGGCGACGAGTTTCCAGCCGTGGAGCGTGGGCTGCTGTTGCAGGCCGGGACTGATCTTGAATTCGTCGGGCGAGAAGTTGCGCACTTCCTCCTCGCGGCGGTTTATGATCCGGAGGCGGGTAAACTCCAACTCGCCGGGTGCATCTGGTGGATCGATGAAGAGCTTGCGCAGCGGCGCGTCGGGCAGGGGAAAGGTGTAGGTGAACGCCATATCGCTCGGTGCGACGGGAATGGTGATCGTGTAGGGTTCGACGAAACCGAAGCCGCAGTCGTAAACGAAGCGGATGTTCCCCGTGTTGCTCGTGCGGAGGGTTGTCTCCAGATAGTGGATATCGTTGCCGGGCTCGTTGAGCGGGTACCACTCCAGGGCGATTTCCTGCGGGATGAAGAACGCGCCGACGGCGAGGGCCAGGACGAAAAGGAACCGGAGGATCGACGGAGCGAACAAGTCGGGGGCGTCGTTTGCCGCGGAAGGCGGCGGACC
This sequence comes from uncultured Opitutaceae bacterium, assembly GCA_946482625.1. Next base: position 1,034 of record CAMLSH010000508.1, on the reverse strand, counting down.
TTCGGTGGGGGGGGGCGGCGCGGTTTCGTTGTGCGGATCGGGGGGCATGTCAGCGGTCCAGCCAGCGGCGGATGGCGCGAAGCCAGGCGGTGTAGCGCCAGGAGCGGGAGGCGTGCATGCGCGCGATCTTGTCGCTGAGTTCGTAGCGCTCGATTTTCAAGCGTTCGACCTCCGTGCGAAGTTCGGAGTCGGGCTTCAACGTCTGGATGAAAAGACTGGAGGCGAGCGGTGCGCCGGCGATTCCGGTGAGTTCGACAATCTGCCCGACGGCGTGTCGCGAATCCGTGGAGGCGATTTCGGGGACGATTGTTTCGTGGCTGAGGACGAGTTGCTTCGCCCAGAAAAAAATCTCCATCCACGGCGGAATAGGATTGGCGGGTGTCGAGTCCGACGCGGGGTCTTCTGCGGACATTTCAAGCCGGGTGGGCAAGGGGAGGGAGGAGAACGTCTGCCAACGCCACGCGTCTTCTGCGAAAAAATGGGTGCGTGCGGCGAACTCGTAGTCGATCAGCCGTGGATCGCCGTTCGCATCGAGGAGCAGATTGTGCGGAGTGAAATCGCCATTGGTCCACCGAGTGAGGGGTTGTGTGGACTCGATGCCGCGGTCGACGAGCGGGGCAAGCACGTCGCGAAAGACGGCGTGATCTAACGCGCTTAAGTATGGAAGCGCGTAAAGTTTTTCGAATACCTGTCGGGCTTCCGCTTTCGCAGCCGCGACGTTGGAAGGCTCCGTGGTTGTCTCCAGCGCGCGCTGAATTTTGGCCGCGTGCTGACGCGCCTGCCCGGCGTTCAAGCGGCTGGCGTTTACCAAGTGCTCCAAGGTGGTGCCGTCGATAAATTCGCGGGCGAGATAATCGCGGTGGCGGCTTTTTTCGTAGAAGAGCGGTTTGCCAGAGATGGATGGACACGCCCGATGGAACGCCTCGGTGCGTTTCCATAGCGTTTCCAGATTGGCGCCGGCGGTCAGGTGGCAAATGACTTTGCCCCCGTCCGAAACGGTGAAGGTGCGCCGCGTGAGATGGTCGCGCCGACGC
>CAMLSH010000507.1 GCA_946482625.1 uncultured Opitutaceae bacterium | reverse complement strand
GCTACGTTCGGGACGTAGAGGCCGCGAGTTCGAATCTCGCCACCCCGACCATTTTTCCGGTCAAACCGGCCTCATAAAACGAACGGATTAAAACGCCGTTCGTTTTTTATTGTCGTCAGGGGGCCATGGCCGGGTGCGATCACCGTGTTTTCCGGCAGCTCTGAAATCAGGCGGCGGAAATTTTCCACCAGTCGGCGCTGGCAATAAAATGCGCCGCCGACCGAGCCCGCGAAAATCAAGTCGCCGGAGATCAACAGCGAGGCCGCCTGGGTCAGTTTCGGCACGCGAATGAGATAACAGTTGTGGGCTTCTGCATGGCCCGGCGTCCGCAACACGCGCACCTCGAAATCTCCGAACGTCAGCCGGGCGTCGTCCGCCGGTGCCGTGAATCCCGGAAGCGACTTACTCACGGAGCCAGGTCCGAAAACCGGCACGCGAGGATGCTCATTCCGCAGCGCTTCCAGCCCGCCGGTATGTTCGGTTTCTGCATGCGTCACAAAAACCGCATCGACCGACTGAATCGCCGGCGGCCAGACACGGCGTAACTGGGTGTAGTCCGGGCCCGCGTCGAAAAGCAGACCGTGGCGGCCTCCGCATTCGGCCACGATGTAGGCGTTGGCGACGCCGATTCCGTGAGACATGCGCAACGGATGCACGCAGAAAGGCAGTCCCGAGATTTCGGGCAACGGATAGGCGCGGCGAGCGAGCGCCAACAGCCCGACTTCGTTGAGCGACAATGCCGAGGATAGCTGGCGCAACTCCTCGACGGTGAAATCGTAGCGGTAATCGATCGCGTCGCGGATTTTTTCAAGTGGAACGACCGCACGCTCAGCCAGCGCCTGCTCCGAAAAGCCGCAGTGGCGCATGGCTTTTTCCAGCACATCGCCTAATTCGTCTTCCAACGGTGCATACTCGATGACCACGGCTCCACGTTGGGGCTCTCGTTCGTCGGGAGCAAAAAAGTTTTTGTTTTTTTCCCGACCTCTCCCACCGTCGCGAGATGGACCCGCAACAAGAGGAAGTTCTCGCCATCTTCAAACGCACTCGCGCCCTGCTCGAAGGCCACTTCGTGCTGCGCTCCGGCCTGCACAGCGGCCACTTTTTCCAGTGCGCTCAGGTCTGCCAGGACATGGCGGCAGTGACGCGTCTTTCCGAAATGCTGGTGGCAAAGCTCGCGGCCTATTCCTTCAAGACCGTGCTTGCCCCCGCGATGGGTGGCCTTGTGCTCGGCCAGGAAGTGGCCCGCCAGACTCGCTCACGGTACATCTTCGCCGAGAAAGAAAACAACGTGTTGGTGATGCGCCGAGGGTTCACCCTCCAGCCGGGCGAAAAAGTCCTCATCGTTGAGGATGTCGTCACTCGCGGCGGTCGCGTGGTTGAGTGCCTAGATATCGTGCGGAAAGCGGGCGGCACCCCCGTCGCCGTCGCGATGCTCGTGGATCGCAGCTCAGGCGTGGCGCGGTTTGACGTACCCGCGATCTCATTACTTGAGCTGAGTTTCCCGACCTATCCGGCCGACCAGATTCCCGAGGCGCTCGCGAAGATCCCGGCCAGCAAGCCGGGGAGCTGAGCCGGAGTGAGCGTTGTCTTGCGGGGCCGCACGGCATCGGACCCGCGTCTTAAGTGACGCGGCTACGGTCGGAATTCCGGACTACGACGAACGCTCACTTCACCAAAATGGTAAGCGGCCGGATCGCGCCGCGGTAGTAAACCATCAGCAGGTTCCGACCCGGCACGAACAGGGCGCGGGCGTGCTCCACGTCGCCGACGGCTTGTCGGTTGATCTGCAAAAGGAGCATGCCCGGCAAAAGCTTTTCGGCGTGCGGCGAATCCTCCGCGACCTCGGTGATCACGAGCCCGTCGATGCGCGTATCGATCCTCAGCTGACGTCTCTGATCGGCGCTCAAGCGAGCGGCGCGTACGCCGGACAGAAGTTCATCCTGTGCCAGCGTGTCGCTCAACTCCCCGAGCTGCACGTCGATCACGGTCTCCTTTCCGTCGCGGAAGACGCCGATCTTCGCTTCGCTGTTCGGCGTCAGCAGCGCAACCGTCAGACGAAGATCCTCCCGCGACAAAATAGGGCGGCCATTGATGGTCACGATTACGTCATAGACCTTGATGCCGGCTTTTTCCGCCGGGCCGCCGGGCGTCAGCACGGAGACGACCACTCCTTTCAGATCTTTCTTAAGCTGAAGCGTCTCGGCTATGTCCGGGCTAAGTGGATCGACTTCCACTCCAAGAAATCCGCGGGTGACTTTCCCGGTTTCCACCAGTCCATCCATGATCGCACGTGCGAGGTTGATGGGGATGGCGAAACCGATGCCGATGTTGCCGCGTGTCGGAGAAAGGATCGCGCTATTGATGCCGATCAGGCGGCCTTTCGCGTCGAGCAACGCACCTCCCGAATTGCCCTGATTGATGGCCGCATCGGTCTGGATGAAATTCTCGTAGCCCTGAACTTCGTCGAGAATGCCCAGGCGCCGGCTCGTCGCGGATACGATGCCCATCGTGACGGTTTGCCCAACGTCGAGCGGATTGCCGATCGCGAACACGATGTCGCCCACGCGGGATTTGTCGCTGTCAGCCAAGGGCACTGCAGGCAGGGACTCGGTCTCGATCTTGATGACGGCCACATCAGTTTTGGGATCGGAGCCGATGACACGCGCCTTAAACTCACGCGCATCGTTGAGAGTTACCGTGAGTTCATCGGCTCCTTCGAT
>CAMLSH010000506.1 GCA_946482625.1 uncultured Opitutaceae bacterium | reverse complement strand
CCGCCGAGCCGCTCACGTATCCGCCGCGTCGCTTCAAGCCCGTCGATCCCCGGCAAGCGTACGTCCATCAACACCAGCGCCCACGGTTCGGCCAGCGCCCGCTCCACCGCCTCCAGTCCGTTGTCCACCAACGTCACCTCCAGCCCCGCCCGCCGGAGCATTACCGTGATCACACGCTGATTCACCGCCTCGTCTTCCACCACCAACACGCGACCTCGAAACTGGGGCGGGGTACTCCCCGTTGTGACGACCGGAACCTCGGGCTTGGCCACCGTTTCCATCGGCAACTCGAACGAAAACTCCGAGCCTCCGCCCACCTGGCTGCGCACGCGAATCGCTCCGCCCATCCGCTGCACCAGCTGCTGCGAAATCGCCAGCCCAAGGCCCGATCCGCCGAAGCGCCGCGTAGTCGATCCATCGCCCTGACTGAATTTTTCGAACAGCTTCGTCTGCGTCGCCTCATCCATGCCGATACCCGTGTCGCGCACGCTGAAATGCAGCACCACCAACTCGCCGCGCGAGGCCACCGGTCGCAGCGACATCTCCACCGAACCGCTATCGGTAAACTTGATCGCATTCACGATCAGGTTCGCGAGCACCTGCTTGAGCCGCGCCGGATCGCCCAATACCGCCTTCGGCAGATTCTCGTCGATGTGCGTCCGATAGAGCAGCCCCTTCTCGTCCGCGCGCGCCGCCATCAGCGCCGCCACCTCGTTCATCACCTCGCCCGGCGAAAAAGCCACGTGCTCGAACTCCAGTTTCCCGCTCTCGATTTTCGAGAGATCCAGAATGTCGTTGAGCAAACGGAGCAACGCGTTCGCCGAGGTCAGCGCCACATCCGTCTGCAACCGCTGATCCTTCGTCAGCTGCGAATCTTCGATCAGTTGCAACATGCCGATGACGCCATTCATCGGCGTGCGGATCTCATGACTCATCGTCGCGAGAAATTCACTCTTCGCCAGATTGGCCGCCTCCGCGCGCTGCTTTTCCAGATTCAATCCCGCCACCAGTTCTTCCTTCTCGAAAATCGTCCGGTGGAACTCCCGCAGATCGGCCCGATGCACCTTCGTCGCACTTCGCAGGAAGGCCATGTACACCAGCGTCGTCAGCGCCAGCGTCCACCCTTCATTCCCCCACGTCGACACGAGGAACTTCAGACCGAGCGGCGCCAGCGTCGTCAGCATATAAATCCAATGGCAGACCGCGACCGGCGCCAGCGATCGCGCCGCCCCCGCGTTCATACCCACGATCACAAACACCGTCAGGATGCGCGGCAGATACGCCTCGGTTTCCAAAAACATCCACGTACCCACGCCCCACAACACGCCCGTCGGCAGCAACCCCGCGATGAATATCCGCCGCCACCGCGCCAGCTCCGCCCCTTGGCGTGCCCGCCGGAAAAATACACGGTTCAACTGCCAGCGAACCGCCGACAGCACCAGCATCCCGCCCAGCCACATCAGCGTTTTCCACGTCGGAAAGTAATGCCAGACCCCGGCCGCCAGCAGCAACGACACCACGAAGTTCGACGAAAGCCCCAGCCACGCCAGACGGTGCAGCAATCGAGTCAGTTCTCCTTCGACCCGGCTTTCTAGTGATGATTTCGCCCTTTCAGGGCTAGGCGCGACTGACTCCATCGGCCCACTTTTCCCCGGGCGGAAAACGTGTCAATCAGCCGCATCTGACTTGCCCCTCCCGCCAGGGAGACAGCGTCAAAGTACCCGCGCCCAAAGCACCTTGAGATACCGGCTCTCCAGGCAATTCGAGTACACCGGGTGATCCGGCCCCGGCCCCGTGCGGTCGAAAAACTGCAACCGTCGCTGCAACCGGTGCGCCGCCTTGATCGCGTGCTGCTCGAAGTCCTCCAGACTCAAGAGCCCCGAGCACGAGCACGTCACAAAAATCCCGCCCGGCTTCACCAGCGAGATCGAGAGCTGATTCAAATCCTCGTACTTCTGCCGGCCTTCCCAGTTGCCGCTCTCGTCGCGCGTGAAAATGAACTTCGGCGGATCGAGCACCACGACGTCCCACTTCTCTCCGTTGGTCTGCATCTGCCGTGCGTACGCAAACGCATCCGCATGCACAAACTTGATACGCGCCTGATTCAGGTTCGCGTTCCGCTTCGCCTGCGCGAGCGCCGCCTCGTCGAGATCCACCGCCGTCACATCCTCGGCGCCGCCGGTGACTTTCGCGTTGAGCGAAAATCCCGCCGTGTAACAGCAAAGATCCAGCACGCGCGCCCCTTTCGTGAACCGCGCGAGCGCCCGCCGGTTGTCGCGTTGGTCGCAGAAGAACCCCGTTTTATGCCCCTCCGTGAAATCCACTTCGTACCGAATCCCATGCTCGCGGATCTTCACCGTGTCCGGCGCCGCCGCGTTGGTTTCATTGAACGTTGAAGGCTTGATCCCTTCCAGACTTCCGAGGTCATGATCGACATGCACGCGGGCGAATTTCGTCCCCGCCAGTTCGTGCAACAACGGCAGCCACTTCGGCAGACGCTGCGCGATGCCGAGGCTGTACACTTCGCACATCAACACGTCGCCGTACCGGTCGATCGTCAGCCCGCTGAGCCCGTCGCCGTCGGAGTTGATCAACCGATACGCGTCCGTCACCTCGTCGAGTTTGAATATCTCCCGCCGTAACGCCACCGCCCGCCGGATCGCCTGCTCGAAGTAACCTTCGTTCACCGGCTCGAGCGAGTGCGACACCACGCGCAGCACCATCTTCGCGCGCGGATTGTA
>CAMLSH010000505.1 GCA_946482625.1 uncultured Opitutaceae bacterium | reverse complement strand
CACGGCGGGCGGGCCGTTGCTGGCGGCGGCGTGGTTGCCGGCGTTGGGCTGGGCGATGAGTTCGCGTATCCGTGATGGTTGGACGCGGGCCGGTGCGAACGTTGATGGGACTGTTTGCGGGCAGACGTGGCTGGCGGGCGCGGTGACGGCGGTGGCGATCGGTTCGTTGATGGCGGCTGGACAGCGCGTCGGCTGGTTGGCGGGGGCGACCGTGGTCGCGGTGGTGTTGGCGCGAGTGAAGTTCGTCGCGGTGATCGAGGTGGCGACGGGGCTGGCGTTGCTCGCGCTCGCGTATGCCTCGTCGCTGGTGAACGCGGGCGGTGCGGATGCGGGGGCAGGCGTCGGGTTTTTTGCGGTCGTGGCGGCGGCGTTGGTGTCGGCCGGGTTGCCGTTGGTGCTGCCGCCGGGGCGGATTTGGGATTCGGCCGGGGCGCGGGCGTTTCGCGACTGGCTGTATCCATCGGCCGGGCTCGCGTTGGTGTTTGCGTTGATGCTGAGCCAGCGCGGGACGTTGCAGCCGTATGTGACGGTGGGCTGGGCGGTGGCGGCGCTGGCGTGGTTTGGGCTCGGGCTTTTCGGGCGGTTGCGTCCGGCGCGCTTGCTAGGCTTGGCGGGGCTGGCGGTGTGTGTGCCGCGGATGTTTTTGGTCGATCTGAACTCGACGCTGTACCGGATCGGGGCGTTTTGCGCGTTGGGCGGGGTGCTGTTGTGGGTCGGTTTTTCGTATCACCGGTTTCGGCATTTGATCGCGGGTGATGAGGGCGCGGGGAAAGGCGGAGCGCCGGAGGGTGACGGGAAAACAGGGTGACGCGGGGGCGGGCATGGCGCGTGGACGCGTAGGAGTTTTTGGCGACGGTTGGCGGGATCAAGGTTAGCGCGACGGGGGCGTCGCGCCTCCATCGGAACGTGTGGCGCTCAGGGGCGCTGGGCGCGTTTGGCGGCGATGGCGCGGAGTTCTTTGACGGCGAGGAGGTCTTTTTCGCGGCCGACAGCCTCCTTGGCTGCTATGAGATCTTCGAGGGAGATGACGCGATAGGTGCGACCTTCGATTTCGAAGGACTCGGCTGTTTTTTTGAGCCGCTCGAAATCGCCAACGCCGAGAATAGTGGAGAGTATGTCGATCACACCGGCATCGGTTTCCAGATAGAGATTTTGCAGCGGTGTGCCGGGTGCGGGGTGAGTGAGAAAAGAAAGCCGCTGTGGAGTCATCCGGTGTTTGGGATGCCAGTCCTCGAATGTGCGGCGGAGTTTCTCGACATTCTCGCTCGTGAGCACGGCGCAGAGGTCAAGGTCGCGTGTGATGAGTGAGGATCCGTGGGTCAGCGCGGCGTAACCTCCTACGATCACGAACTCAAAGCCGGCGTCAGTGAGCCGGTGGAGCAGGAGACTGAAGTTTTGCATCGCGGGCGATTCGCGCCGCTTCGAGAGCGAGGGCGAATTCGAGGGCCTGGTCGTGTTGTTTCCAGCGTTCGGCAATCGGAAGCGCGAGATTGGAATCGAGCATGTCCAGGTCGAAGCCGGCCTGGCGGGCGTCTTCGAGGGCTGAGTGGTGCGGATTCATGGCTAAAAAATGTGCAGGGATGTGCGCGGCGAGCAAAAGATAATTTTGCCAAGGTGCGACAGGCGGTCGGGGAAGGCGGAATGGCTGCGGTTAGTGGAAGGCGCTGCTTGCGAGAATTCAGGCGGGCGGCTTCATGGGCGCATGAAGCGATTTTTGCGTATGGTAATTTTTGCGCTGAGCGCGGGGTTCAGTGCTGTGAATGTTGGAGCGCAGATTGTGGCGGAGCCGGGGGCGATTGATTTGGGGCGGCGGGCGCAGCAGCAGGTGGTGGAGTCCAAGGTGACGTTGGTGAATTCGGGAAAAGACCTTGTGGAGATTTATGACGCGCAGGCGGACTGTAGTTGCACGGTGGGCACGTTGGGGAAGCAGTCGCTGGCTGCGGGCGAGCGGACGGAGCTCACGATCCGGACGGAGACGCGGACTTATCAGGGGGAGATCACGCGGCGGGTTATCGTGCGGACGTCGGCGGGCGATGTGGCGGTGCCGGTGAAGGTGTTGGTGACGCCTTATGAGCGTTGGAATGTGGCGCCGCCGTTTCTCACGCTGGCGCCGAGTGTGCGGGGGAAGGTGGTGGCGGGCGAAGTGACGTTGACTCATCTCGGCGCAGAGGGGGACGCCGTCGACGTGGTGGGCGTTAGCAGCGAGCAGGCGTGGGTGACGGGCGTGGTGAGCCGGCGTGCGGGAATGGACTTTGTCGTGGCGTTGACGAAGAAGGCGGAGGCGCCGGCGGGGCATCACATGGTGAAGATGACGGCGGCGACGACGGATGCGGTGAATCCGCAGGTGTCGTTTAATGTGTTTATGAGCGTGACGTCGGCGGTGCGGGTGAAGCCGGCGCCGTTGGTGATGCCGGTGGGGAAGGTGGGGCAGGAAACGCGTTTGAAGGCGGAGTTGCTCGGGTGGGATGGAGATTTGCCGCCGCGGCTGGAGTTATCGAAGGGGGTGGCGACGGTGGTCGGGCATGGGGCGGAGGGGCTGACGTTTGAAGTTGTGATCACGCCGGAAAGGGCGGGCGCGATGACGCAGTTGCTGAAAATTTTTCGCGGGGAGGAACTGGAACTGGAGGTGGCGGTGATTTTGCGGGCGGAATAGCGCGCGAGCGCGGGGCGCTCGTGCGAATGACCAAGGACCAAGGACCAAGGACCAAGGACCAAGGACCAAGGACCAAGGACCAAGGACCAA
>CAMLSH010000504.1 GCA_946482625.1 uncultured Opitutaceae bacterium | reverse complement strand
CTCGGCCGCGCCGACTGGACCTCCGTCTACTACCATCGCGCCACCGAAAACGGCCTCGGCTTCGACCGCACCGCGTCCGGCTCCAATGCCCTCGCTCAATACGCCGCGCCCGCCGCCGCCCGCTTCGGTTCCCTCGCCGATTGCCCCGAAAATCTCCTCCTCTGGTTCCATCACGTCCCTTGGGACCACACACTAAATTCCGGCCGCACCCTCTGGGACGAACTCTGCCTCCGCTACCAGCAAGGCGTGAACGAGGTTCGCGCCATGCGCCGCGACTGGGACTCGCTCAAAGGCCGCATCGACGACGAACGCTTCACCCACGTCCAGCAACGCCTCACCCGCCAGGAACTCGACGCCGTCGAATGGCGCGACGCCTGCCTCCTCTACTTCCAGACCTTCTCCAAACGCCCCTTCCCCGCCGGAGTCGAAAACCTCGCGCACCCACTTTCCCACTACATCGCCCTCAAACGCCGCCATATGCCCGGCGACCCCAGCGGACGATAAACTCGCCAATTCAGCGCTTCCGCTCTTCCGCGTCTCCGCGATCCCTCCGAATCCTGTTAATCTTGAAATCCTGTCCAAAACTCCGACCCGAAGCGCACCTCCCCCAACGCATCCTCCGCGCCCTCTGCGCCTCCGCGGTAAATCTTCCTGTCATGATCTCATCTCTCTCAAAACGCCTTCGCCGCTCCGCCCTCGCGCTTTCTCTCTTCACCCTTCCCTCTTCACTCTTCCCCGCCACCGCTCCGGTGGCGTTCGACTCCTTCTCTTACACCGGCCGCGACACCGTCTTCGAGACCCCGCTCCCCGCCGGCCACTTCCGCAATCCCATCCTCGCCGGCTACTATCCCGACCCCAGCATCTGCCGCGTTCCCGGAAAAAATGCCGGCGACCCCGCCGACTACTACCTCATCAATTCCACCTTCTCCCACTTCCCCGGCATTCCGATTTTCCACAGCCGCGATCTGGTGAACTGGCAACAACTCGGCCACGTCATCGACCGACCCGATCAGCTCAACTACGACGGCCTTGGCATCAGCCGAGGGCTCTTCGCCCCCGCCATCGAATACCACAACGGCACCTTCTACGTCGTCTGCACCCTCATCGGTCGCGGCGGAAACTTCCTGGTCACAGCCACCGATCCCGCGGGCCCGTGGTCCGATCCGATCTGGCTCAACTTCGACGGCATCGATCCATCCCTCTTTTTCGACGACGACGGCCGCGCCTGGATGGTCAACAACGGCAATCCGCCCGACAACAAACCCCTCTACGACGGCCACCGCGCCATCTGGATACAAGAGTTCGACGTCGCCGCGAAAAAACTCATCGGCCCCCGCTCCATCATCGTCAACGGCGGCGTCGATCTCTCGAAGAAACCCGTCTGGATCGAAGGCCCCCACCTCTACAAAAAAGACGGCTGGTACTATCTCTGTTGCGCCGAAGGCGGTACGTCCGTCCACCACTCCCAAGTCATCCTCCGCTCCAAATCGCCGACCGGCCCCTTCGAACCGTGGGATAAAAACCCCATTCTCACTCAGCGCGACCTCGACGGGAACGTCCTCCATGCCGTGACCTGCACCGGCCATGCCGATCTCGTGATCGGCCCCGACGGCAACTGGTGGTCCGTCTTCCTCGCCTGCCGTCCCTACGCCCCGGATACCTGGGCCACCGGCCGCGAGACCTTCCTCCTCCCGGTGAAATGGACCGACGACGGCTGGCCGCAAATCCTCCCGCCCGGCGAACGCGTCCCCTACATCGTTCCTTCGCCCAATGCTGCCAACCTCGTTCCCAACCCCGCGCAGCCCCTCTCCGGCAACTTCACCTGGACCGACGACTTCAACCAACCAGCTCTCTCACCCCTCTGGATCACAATCCGCTCCGAAGGTGGAGCGCGCACTCCGAGCGCGCTGAGCAGCACCGCAAACTGGATACCCAGCTGGCTCACCCTCAACCCCGCCGCCGGCCAGCTCGCCCTCACGCCTCGCTCCGAACTCCTCTCCGGCACCGGCAACCCCTCCTTCCTCGGCCGCCGTCTCCAACACTCGAAGTTCGAAACCTCCACCAAGTTTCAGATCCCCTCCACCACCGGCACCTCCGCCGGCCTCGCCGTCAGCCAGAACGAAACGCACCACTACTTCACCGGCGTCCGCCGCACCGCTGACGGCCTCACCGCCTTCGTCGAACTCCAAAACGGCCCGGCCCCCGAAACGCTCGTCACCCTTCCGCTGCCCACCGACGCCGTATCCATCGAACTCCGCCTCACCGGCGACGGCAAAGTCCTCGCCTTCGACTACGCGCTCGAGCCGGGCGCGTGGAAGCCGCTCCTCCCCAAAGCCGACGCTTACCCCATCAGCGTCCAGGCCGCCGGCGGCGGCATCCACTTCACCGGCGCCCTTATCGGCCCTTACGCACGCATCGACCCACAATAACAATTCGTACGTCGCCCGCTTCACTTCGCCGATGCGTGCGGCGGCCGCGCACTCTGACGAAGGCCAAAGATCTGCTGCCTCGCCATCGCGATGAATCGCTCCTCGCCTAAAAACGCCCGTAAGTCCGCCGCCGTCTGTCGCGTATAGTCCGCGAGGTTATCCTCAAGCGTCCTCCAATCCACCGGCTCGCCCATCTGCTCTCGCACCTGTGATTGATGTTCGAGCGTGGCCACCGCCAGGTCGTAAGCACGGACCGTCGCATAGACATGGTCGATCTGCTTCGAATCGAGCCCCCAGGCCTGCGCATTGTTTCGCAGCAGCCGGTAGCGATCGTC
>CAMLSH010000503.1 GCA_946482625.1 uncultured Opitutaceae bacterium | reverse complement strand
CGAGACTTTGCACGGAGCTGGTGCGGCGTAAAAGCGCCGTCTCCACGCAGAACGCGAGTGATCGTATTGATGCCGTGGTGACGCACCCGTTCTGGGGTTGGCTCGTGTTGGGCGGGCTGATGACGCTGGTGTTTCTTTCCATCTTCAGTTTCGCCTCGTACCCGATGGATTTCATCGATGGCCAGACGGCGGCTCTGGCCGACTGGGTCAAGGATGCGATGCCCGAGGGCGAGTTGCGCGACCTCATCACCGACGGCGCCATCGCGGGCGTGGGCGCTGTGGTTATTTTTCTCCCGCAGATTCTGATCCTGTTTTTCTTCATCGGTCTGCTGGAGAACACGGGCTACATGGCGCGCGCCGCCTTCATCATGGACCGGCTGATGAGCAGTGTTGGACTCAACGGCAAAAGCTTCATCCCGCTGCTGAGCTCTTACGCGTGCGCGATTCCCGGCATCATGGCCACGCGCACGATTGAAGATCGGAAAGACCGGCTCGTCACCATCCTCATCGCGCCGCTGATGAGCTGCTCGGCGCGTCTGCCGGTCTATGTGCTCATGATCGCCGCGCTACTCCCGGGCGACCGCGTGCCGCTGCTGACGAAGGTCGGCATCATGCTCCTCATGTATGGGCTCGGGACTTTCGGTGCCTTCGGATTCGCGTGGTTGTTCAAACGCACGCTGCTCAAAGGCGAACCCTCCATGATGATCATGGAACTGCCGCCGTATCGCCTTCCGAAGATCGCCGACGTCGCCCGCCAGATGTTGGAGCGGGCCTGGCTTTTCCTGAAACGCGCAGGCACCACGATCCTAGGCATTTCGATCATCCTGTGGTTTCTCGCCGCGTATCCGAAGGCTCCCGACGGCGCCACCGCGACTGAGCAGCTGGCGCAGAGTTTTGCCGGCATGGCGGGTCACGCCATTGAACCCGCGATCAAGCCGCTCGGCTTCGACTGGCAGATCGGCATCGGCATCATCAGCTCGCTGGCGGCGCGCGAGGTGTTCGTGAGCACCATGGGGCAGGTTTTTAATGTCGAGGACGCCGACGAAAATACCGTGCCGTTGCGCGAGGCGTTGCTGAGTGCGACCTGGCCCGACGGGCGGCCGCTCTTCACGCCGCTGGTGTGCTTCACGCTGATGATCTTCTACGTGTTCGCGATGCAATGTCTGGCGACGCTGGTGGTCGTGCGACGCGAAACGGGCTCGTGGAAATGGCCTGCGTTTCAACTCGTGTACATGACGGGTACCGCCTGGGTGCTGTCGTTGATCGTCTATCAAGGAGGCCGCGCGCTGGGTTTCTGATCTGCGTGTCGCGTTTGCGCGGCTCGTGTGACTGGCGTTTCTTGCGGACAGAAAAATGACTCCTGAAATCCAAACCATCGCCGCGCTATTCGTCGTCGTCGTCGCGGCGGCGCTGTTGCTCCGGTCTGCTTTGAAAAAGAAAAAAACGCCGGGCTGCGGCGGCGGCTGCGGGTGCCCGAGTGCCGATTTTAAGGCGAAGTTGAAGCACTGACGCCGGCGTCGGTGTCGCGTTGCTCGCGGGAGGATTTTTTTCGCGCGGACTCGCGGCTGGCTGCCAGCCGGGCGCCGACTACGAGCAGGCTGAGAAAAAGGACGATGAGCGCCTGATTTCGCAAGATGTGGTCATACCACGCATGCAGCGCCAGACCGACTGCGCCAAGGGTGAGAAAGAACGGGAGCCCTTGTTTCCAGCCGCCCCAACGCCAGCAGGCGAACACGAGCGTGCCTGCGGCAAAAAGCATCAAGGCGACTCCCGCGGCGCCGTATTCAACAAGGAACTCCACCCAGTCGCAATCGGCGCTCACCATGTAGAGGCGGTTCAGGTTGGGCTGTTCGCGATACATGGTTTCGACGACCTCCGGCACGCGCGTTTGGTGCCCGTTGAAAAGGTAGAGATAGGCGCCGCCGCCCCAGCCGAAAACCGGACGGTCGAGCCACATCTCGCAGCCGATCTGCCGCAGGAGCACGCGATGCTGTCCGCCTTGGATGAAATCTCCCGGAGCCTGCAGCGCCTGCGAGAAACGCCCGAGCAGTTTTCCGCCGCCGGTAAGCCCGACGAGGATCACCACGACCGCCGCGATCACCAGCGGCGCTGCCCAGACATTGCCTTGCTTTTTCCCGTCGGCACGCGCGGCTGCGTGGCGCCACGACCAGAGGCCGTAGACGATCAGCCAGAGCGTGGCGCAACCGGTGGCGACGCGGGAATTCACCGCGAGCGTTGCCACCCAGAGTGCCAACGCGATCGCATGCCAGACGTGGCGTTGTCCGGCCTGCTTTGCGGCGGCCGCGAGTCCGAGCACGACGGCGAGCAATGCTGCGAGATAGGCGCCGTTGTGGTTCTTGTAGAAGAAAACAGGGGAGCCGGTGAACGCGACGGTGTCGCGAAATTTCCACAACGTGAGTTCTTCGTCCGCCGCCCGATGAACGATGCACACGATCGCGAGTGCGATGGCGTTGATGCCGACGACCATAACCCAGCGTTTGGCGTCCTCACGCTCGACCAGCCCGACCGCGAGTCCGGCGGCGTAAATCCAGGCGACGCTGAAAATCAACAGGTAGCGCCAGGCGTTTTTATAGGGGAGAAAATCGCCTCTCAGCGAATCGAATGGCGCGGCGAGGGAAGACGGGACGCCGCTCGCGTGGCCGAGCTCCATCAGCTGCCAGCTCTTGCCCGAGATCAGCACCTCGTGTGACGGATTCGTCGCCTGCCAGAACAGCAGCCCGAGAAAAACCAATCCCGCTGCGAGCG
>CAMLSH010000502.1 GCA_946482625.1 uncultured Opitutaceae bacterium | reverse complement strand
GGCGGAGGCGGTGGCGCCATCGATGGCCGCACGCTGGCTGTCATGCTCGTCGTCTTTCTCGCGACCGCCGCACTGTACGTTCGCAGACACATGGGCGCACACCGTGGGAACGAGTGACCGCGCAACCGCAGACTCCGCTCAACTTCCATGAAACTTCGTTCCCTCTTCCCTCGATCCAGGCTGCTTCTCCTGTGCGGCCTCGTCGCAGGCAGCCTCCTCCTCTCCGGCTGCATGCTTTTTCCTCAAAGCCGCTCTCAGAAATCCGGCAGTGTGGTGGCTTTTCTTTTCCCAAAGGAAAAGCCCCAGGTTCAGGCGCCCTCAATTCCCGTGCTGCAATTGCCACTTCGCGTGGGGTTGGCGTTCGTTCCCGAGGCCGACACTGCGACCGCCGGCTCATTCACCGAAATGCAAAAGCAGACTCTGCTCAAGAAAACCGCCGATCAGTTCCGCGCTCAACCATTCGTTCAAAGTATCCAAGTCGTACCCGGGGCTTACCTACGCGCCGGGGGCAGTTTCGACAATCTCGACCAACTCCGTTCTCTGCTAGGCATCGATGTGATTGTGCTGCTGTCGTACGATCAGGTTCAATTCACCGAGGATAACGTCTTCTCCCTCGCTTACTGGACGATCGTCGGCGCGTACTTTTTTAATGGAAACCGCAACGACACGCACACGCTGGTAGAAGCCGTCGTTTACGACATCGCCAGTCGCTCGCTTCTTTTTCGCGCACCTGGTGTGGATCAAACGAAAGCATCGACCGGCGCCGCTTACGTCGAGCGAGAGCTTCGCAAAGATAGCGGCGAAAGCTTCGACCGCGCGATTGCCGACACCTCCAAGAATCTGGAGTCCGCCCTCCACGAGTTCCGAGAAAACGTGAAAGCGGGCCGCTCCGAGGTGAAAGTCGTCGCGCGTCCCGGCTACACGGGCGGAGGCGCCATCGACGGTCGCACACTCGCCGTGATGCTCGTCGTTTTTCTCGCGGCCTCCGCGCTCTATGCCCGCAAGCACATGGGCCGACGCCGTCGTAAGGATAAGCGGCCATGAACCGACTCGTACTTGTTTTAACGTGGGTTGCCATGCTCCATCTGAGTGGATGCATGGCTCCCCCGCGGGAAAAAATCTCCGCGTGGGAACAGCGAGTGAACACCGCGCTCCCGCCGGGAAGCACAGAGGCTGAAATCCAGTCGTTTTTGGAAAGACACAGCCTGAAGCCCTGTTACTTCAAAAACCCTCGCGCCATATCAACGATCATCAAATTCCGGCCGTCATTTCCTTTCGAACGCTGGTTGGTGATCACGTTTTATGTGAATGCAGAAGACCAGCTGTCGGCCATTGGTTATAACAGTGGCGTCACCGGACCTTAGTTGAACCGCCTATGAAACGCCTCCCTTTTCTCACGCTCTTCTTTGCCGCGCTCGCCGTGGTCATTCATGCGATGCCTGGAGTCACCGAGATGCTGCAGTTTGATCGCGACGCGTTCAGCCGTGCGGAAATCTGGCGGCTCGTCACCGGGCATTTCACGCATTTCGGCGCGGATCACCTGCGCTGGGATGTGATCGCGTTTGTCGCGTTCGGATCGCTGGTGGAGTTTCGCTCGCGGCGGGCGTGGGGCTACTGCGTCGCGATCAGCGCGGTCGTCATTTCCTTCGGCGTGAGCTGGCTGCAACCGCAGTTTATCCTCTATCGCGGTCTCTCGGGACTGGACTCGGCGTTGTTCGCTTTTGTAACCGCAGACCTACTACGCGAAGGGAGGCGCGCCTGTGATAAACTCATGATCGCGCTCGGCTCGGTCGCGCTCACCGGCTTTCTGGCGAAGTGCGTTTACGAACTGGTCACCGGGCGGACATTGTTCGTCGAAACTAACGATGCGTTCCACCCCGTGCCGCTGGCTCACCTGCTCGGCGCCGTGGTGGGAATACTCACCGCGCAGGAGTGGAAAAATCGCCGAGCCGCCGTTGCAGGCCAACCGTCAACGAAGCTTCGCGACGATCTGCTGGATCAGTGAAATCGCATCTGGCTGAGAGGGTGTGCCCTTCACGGAGAATCGTTCCATCAGCGCGGTGTAACCAAGTTCGTCGGCTTCCTTTTTCAGCAGTTCGAGAATGCGGAGATCCTCGGCCTGTGCGCCGCGCACGGCCATCTGCAGATCGAGGTTCATTGCGCTCTGCAGAATGGATTTGAGCCCGGATTGGCTGTCGATGGAGCCGCCCCCAAGCAGACGCATGTCGGGAGACAGGATACTGAAGTTTTTGATTTCGGTTTTCGCCGCGCCTGCGTGGTGGGCGATGTCGATGTTGAGCTGATCAAAATTAAAATTCACGAGTCGCTTGATCGTGTCGGCACCGGCGCGCGCTCTCTCGCCCGCGCGAGCCAGTTCGCTCTTTCCCAGTACACTGCCGGCGATGCTGAGCACACTTCCTAACTTGGAGGTATTTTCCTGAAGCTTGCCGACGTTCGCGGCCAAGGCAGACGTTACGAAGCCGTTGAATTGCCCGCCCCGGCTCACCAGTTGCGCATCGACATTGGCGGTGTCGACCACGCGGTCGAGCGATGAAGCGCGACCGGTCAGCTTGCCTGTTAAATCGAACTTACCCTCGACGGTCGGAGGTTTGCCGGGGTTTGCGGCCTGAAGAAATGGCTGCGGGTCGAAGTTCGTCGCGCTGACGTTGGTGTTGACGTCGTAGGGCTCGGTTTCGCCCGGTTGAAACTTGATCACGCCATTCACCTTGGCGGCGGCGCCGTCGGGGAAGACAGCGTTGAGCGATTC
>CAMLSH010000501.1 GCA_946482625.1 uncultured Opitutaceae bacterium | reverse complement strand
GGAGCGAGTATCTGGTCGGTCTGGCGGCGACGCATGCGTTGCTGCCGGAGATCCAGGCGGTGGCGGAGTACCGGCATCAAACCATCCGTTACACGGACGGCGGCGGTACGAAGGACAAAGATTCCGATTTCGCGCTGATGGGCGCGGACTATGTCATCAACACGCGCGCGGCGCTGAGCGGACGGCTGGGCGCGGAGTATCGCAGGCGCAAAGGCGCGGCTGATGAGACGCTGCCCTATGCGGAATTCGCGGTAAAAGTGGACTACGGCAAAGGCTCGTATTTGTCGGCGGGGTACGGGTTTTCGGTCGAGGAAGTTTCCAATCTCGATGTTTACACCGATATGGCTGTGCACCGGTTCTTCGCGAACGTGCAACAAGTGCTGACGCCGCGGATGGTCGTCACGGGCTCGGCGAGTTGGGAGCCGACGCGGCTCAATGGGCGCGAGGGGATCAGTCCGGATCGGGACGAAACCAACACAAAAGTCGGTATGGCGGCGGTCTACCGGTTGAGCACGCGCTGGACGGTTTCCGCGACGTTGGACCGGGACGACGTGAGTTCGGACGACCCGGGGCGGCAGCTGAAACGCAGCCGGGGCGGGCTGACGGCGCGCTGGGTGTTTTGATGCGTTTCCCGGCGGGCCGGGCGCCCGAGCGCAACCGAGCGGCTTTGCGGATTGAGGCCGGCGGGGCCGAATCGGCGAGAAAACGAGCTTGCTGCCCTGATACCGGGGAAATTCCCTAGCGCCTGCCCAATGGCCCACACCCACGTCAGCAAAGAGGGCGCATCCCTCGCCGATTTTTTCCATCTACTCCGTCTGCGCAAGGCGTTGATTTTTTTGATCCTCAGCCTGGTCGTGATCACGACGGCCGTGGTGACGGCGTTTCTTCCGAAGTGGTATCTCTCGACGCTACAGGTGCGCGTGGAAAAACCCGAAGGGGAGGTGAAGCTCTTTCAGGCGCAGGCGAACAGTTACTACGATCCCTATTTCTTGCAGGATCAGTTTAAGATCATGCAGTCGGCCAAGGTGCTTTATCCGGTGATCGAAAAGCTGGGGCTGAATGAAAAAATCGCACGCTCGCTGGGAGCGTATGCGCCGCTGGCGACGGACGAGACCTATCACTATCTCACGAAAAAGATGCTCCGCGTGGAATCGCCGCGCGGCTCGTCGCTGATCGAAGTCGGTGTTTATGCGCAGGACCCGGCACTCGCGGCGGCGATCGCGAACGAGATCGCACGCGTGTATTCGGATGACCGCATCACGTTCGCCACATCCGAGCAGCGGGAGGGGCTTGCACAGTTGCGCAAGGAGCTGGAATCGCAGGAGCGCATCGTCTCGACGCAGCGCGACATGGTCGAACAGCTGCGGAAGGATCTCGGCATCTCTGGCGTCGATCTCAACGCGCGCTACAGCGACATGGAGATCGAGACGCTTCGCCAGATGCAGAACTCGATGATCGCGCTCAGTGTGGACGCGATCGGGCGCAAGACACGCTACGAGCGATTCAAGAGCATCCCGCCGGAAGATCGGATCAACTTGATCAACTCCGAGCTTATTCAAGATCCGAACATCCAGAACCTGCTGCAGGCTTATCTCATCGCGGATCAGAACGTAACCAAGTTTCGGGCACGCCTCGGTGAGGCGCATCCGGAGTTGATCGGTGCGACCGAAAACCGGGCGAAGATCAAAGAGCAGCTCGACGCGCAGCTGCGCGGTTACGAAAACGCGTTGGAGATCGCCTACAAGGAGGCGGATGCACGTGTGGCCGAGCTGAAGAGCCAGCTCGCACAGGCCAAGGTGGATCAAATCCTTTCGGCGAGGGATCGCATGCGGCCGTTCGAGGAAGCGGCGCGAAAGCTGGAGGACGAAACGCGTCTGCTGTCGACGCTCAAGGTGACTCTTCGCCAGCGGGAGATCGATTTTCAGGTGCCGAAGCGCAGCATCGAAATTTTGAATTACGCCGAAATCGCGCGGCGACCGGCGAAGCCGAGCTGGACGCTCAATATCGCTTTCGCGGTGCTCTTCGGCGGCGTGCTCGGGATCGGCACGGCGGTGTTGATCGAGTTTTTCGATACGAGTTTCCGGAACGTGGCGGAAGTGGAGGGAAGGCTGGGCAAACCGGTGTTGGGCGTGATTCCGCATTCGGACGAGCCGGTGCGGCCGGCGAAGTCGGGAATCGTCGAAGACCCGGCGGATTTGGAGCCCTTCCGCGTTCTCCACACCAATCTGAATCTGGCGCTCAAAGGCAGTACGCCGGGGCGCAGTCTCGTGATGCTTTCCGCGGGGCCGGGCGAAGGAAAATCGACGACGTTGTTGCGCCTGGCGCGAGCGATGGGCGCGGCGGGGGAGCGGGTGTTGTTGATCGACTCCGACCTGCGCCGGCCGACGCAGCATCAGCTGAGTGCGTTGCCGAAGGAGCCGGGTCTGGCGGATTTGCTGCAAGGAAAAGCCACGCTTGAAAAGGTCACGCAGCGCGCGGTGGCGCCGGGCGTGGATTTTATCCCGTGCGGAGCGGTCGGTGGGTTTACGTTGAGCCTGCTTTATATCGACCGGCTGAAGACGTTGCTGGCGGAGTTGCGCGGGCATTATGACCGCGTGGTTTTCGACGCGCCGCCGATCATCGGAGTGAGTGACGCGTCGGTGCTCGCGAGTGTCGCGGATGACGTTCTCTTGCTAGTCCAGCATCGCCGCAATCCGCACAGCATGGTGGTACGCGCGCAGCAGATTATCGAAGGCCTGCACAAGCAGATCGTGGGCGTGGTGCTCAACCGCG
>CAMLSH010000500.1 GCA_946482625.1 uncultured Opitutaceae bacterium | reverse complement strand
ACTTTATCGAACGCGATGGCGTGGTCGCTGGAGACGACGAGTTCGCCGTCGAACTTCATGAAGGGGAGCTCGACGGGGGCGGAGCCGGTGGCGATGACGATGTTCTTCGCGGTGAGGCGCTGAGGCTCGGCCGGGTTGCCGGTGGAGACTTCGACCTCGGTCGGAGAGGCGAATTTCGCGGTGCCAGTGATGACGGTGATCTTGCGGGCCTTGGCGAGAGCGGCGACACCGCCGGTGAGTTTGGTGACGACGGCGTCCTTCTTCTTGAGCATCGCGCCGACGTCGATGCCGACCGAGCCGAGTTTGATGCCGTGTTCGGCGGCGTGGGATTTGGCGAAGACGAACTGCTCGGTGGAGTGGAGCAGGGCCTTGCTCGGGATGCAGCCGACGTTGAGGCAAGTGCCGCCGAGGGTGGCGCGTTTCTCGATGAGGGCGACCTTGAGGCCGAGCTGGGCGGCGCGGAAAGCGCAGACGTAGCCGCCGGGGCCGGCGCCGATGACGATGAGATCGAAAGAGGAAGGAGAAGACATGACGGAGAGGCGGAGACGGAGGGTTACACAGAGGACACGAGAGGTGGCACAGAGGTCACAGAGACGGACGGGGACTGAAGGTCGTGCTCCGTGGTCTCTTTGACTCTCGTGTCCTCTGTGTAACTGAATTTAATCAGACTGAGAGTAGGAGACGAGCCGGGTCTTCGATGGCTTGCTTTACTTTGACGAGGAAGGTGACGGCTTCTTTGCCGTCGACGAGGCGGTGGTCGTAACTGAGCGCCAGATACATCATCGGACGGATCACGACCTGGCCGTTGACGGCGACGGGGCGGTCGTTGATCGCGTGAAGGCCGAGGATGGCGCTTTGCGGGGCGTTGATGATCGGGGTCGAGAGCATCGAGCCGAAGGTGCCGCCGTTGGTGATCGTGAAGACGCCGCCGTCGAGGTCAGCGAGAGTGATCTTGCCGTCGCGGGCCTTCTTGGCGACGTCGGCGATGTTCTTCTCGATCGCGGCCATGCCGAGTTTATCGCAGTCGCGGATGACGGGGACCATGAGTCCTTTCTCCGTGGATACGGCGACGCCGATGTCGTAATAGTTGTTCTGGACGATGGTGTCGCCGTCGATCTGGGCGTTGATGCCGGGGATCTCCTGGAGGGCGTTGACGACGGCCTTCGTGAAGAAGGACATGAAGCCGAGCTTGAAGCCGTTCTTTTTGACGAAGTCGTCCTGGTATTTTTTGCGGAGGTCCATCACGGCGGACATGTCGACCTCGTTGAAGGTCGTGAGCATGGCGGCCTGGTGCTGGGCCTGGACGAGGCGCTGCGCGATTTTTTGGCGGAGCGGGGTCATCTTCTTGCGCGTCTGGCGTTCGCCGGACGTGGCGCCCGGAGCCGGAGCGGGAGTAGATGTGGGGAACGGAGCGGCGGTGCGGGATGGGATCGCGAGCGGAGCTGGCGCGGCCGGAGCGGGAGCGGAGGATTTGTTTTCGGCTGCGGCGAGGACATCGCCCTTGGTGACGCGACCGGCTTTGCCGGAGCCTTCGACCGTCGCGGGGTCGATGCCGGTTTCGGCAGCGACGCGGCGGACGGCGGGGGATTGCTCGGCGGATTTGGCGGCTGCGGGTGTTTTAGTTTCGGAAGCAGAAGAGGTCGGAGCCGCAGCAGCGCCGGCGCCTGCGGACGAGTCGATCGAGGCGACGGTTTCGCCGATTTTGACTTCGGTACCGGCGGCGACTTTGAGGGTGATCTTGCCGGCGGATTCGGCGGTGCCTTCGGAGGTGATTTTGTCGGTCTCGAGCTCGAAGAGCGGTTGGTCTTTTTTGACGATATCGCCGTCTTTGACGTGCCACTTGGAGAGCACGCCGGAGCTGATGGATTCGCCCATGGGCGGGATTTTAACGTCGAGAAGAGCCATGATGGAGAAGGGAAGCGAGTTGTGCGGAGAAGGGTGAATTGCAAAGACGCAAAGTCGCGAAGGCTGGCGCAAAGAGAAGGGCAGTGGTTTCTTCGCGTCTTTGCTTCTTTGCGATTCAAATAAGGACGTCGATCAGGAGTTGAACGCGTCTTGGAGGAATGCGGCGAGTTCTTGTTTGTGGACGGCGAGGGCGCCGACGGCGGGTGATGAGGCGGCGTCGCGGCCGACGTATTTCGGTTTGCGACCGAAGATCTGCTCCAGCTCGGGCGCGATGTGCGACCAGGCGCCCATGTTCTGCGGCTCTTCCTGACACCAGATAAGGCGGGCGTCGCGGCCGTATTTGTCGAAGAGCTCGGCGAGACGGTTCTTGTGGAGTGGGTACAACTGCTCGACACGGATGAGGACGGTGTCGGTGGAGTTGTTTTTCGCGCGGAAGTCGGCGAGGTCGTAGTACACCTTGCCGGAGCAGAGGATGATGCGGGCGGGTTTCTGGGCCGGCTGGGGATCGTCGATGATCTCTTGGAACGATCCGGTCGTGAATTCCTCGATACGGGAGACGGCGGCGGGATTGCGGAGGAGCGATTTGGGCGACATCACGATGAGCGGCTTGCGGAAGTCGCGTTTCATCTGGCGGCGGAGCGCGTGAAAGATCTGCGCGGGCGTGGTGAGGTTCACGACCTGGATGTTGTTTTCCGCGCAAGCTTGGAGAAAGCGTTCGAGGCGGGCGGAGGAGTGCTCGGGGCCCTGGCCTTCGTAACCGTGTGGGAGAAGGAGGACCATGCCGCTGTTGCGCTGCCACTTCGACTCACCCGAGACGAGGAACTGGTCGATGATGACTTGGGCGCCGTTGGCGAAGTCGCCGAACTGGGC
>CAMLSH010000499.1 GCA_946482625.1 uncultured Opitutaceae bacterium | reverse complement strand
TCCGGCCATTTCACCGACGGCAAAACCCTCGACCTCCTCGTCGTCGACATCCCAGAAAAACTCCTCGCCCGCTAAGCCCACATTCCCCTCCGCGTTTCCGCTCTTCAGTGCTTCCGCGATCCTCCCCTCCCCTCAGCCATTCCAGCCGCGCCTCAACAGGCGCGGCTTTTTCATACCCACACTAACTACCCGGTCTTGCCCCGTCTCTCCCTCGCAACCTTCGCCTCCTTCGCGAGACACCCCGACCCGACCTCTCCATTCCCGCTCGAACTCACACCAACCCCATCGCCTCCTCCACGGACCACTGATCGTCCGCGTGCCGCCCGTACTTACGGGCACGCACAACTCCACCAGCGTCGATTAAAAAATCCGCCGGCGTCCCCTGCGCATCCGCCACCCGCTCCGGCATCGTCGCGCCTGCCGTCACCAGCCCGCGAATACCCGCAAGCCAGCTCTTCGGATGCGCCAGGGCCCACATCGACCGCTCCACGCCCACCCGCCGGTACAACGCCCGCGACGGATCGGCCACCAGCGCAAACGGAAACTCCGCCGCATACTCCGCCAGCACCGCCGCCGACGACGCAAAGACCACCACCTCCGAAATCCCCCGCGCATCCAACTCCGCCTTCCGCCGCACAAATTGCCGCAGATGCAGCGCGCAAATCGGACAGCCCGCGAAACGCCGGAACTGCACATGCGTCCACGCCGTCGCGCCAGGCACGCGCACAGTTCCCCGCCCCACTGCGGTCATTTGCGCAATTGGCCACACCTCACCCGCTCGGATTTTCATCATAAAAACTCCCCATCGCTCACCGTCCGACCCTCATCGTTCGTCGCGACGCTCACGCCTCTTTCCTCCCCCGCACCCGCTCCACCACCGGCCGAATGATGCAGTCTTCGACATGGTCGTTGATCAGCCCCATCGCCTGCATGAACGCGTAAACCGTCGTCGGCCCCACGAACTTCCAGCCACGTTTCTTGAGCTCTTTCGACAGCGCGATCGACTCCGCGCAAACCGACACCGTCTGCGGCGACGCCACGCTCCCGCGCTCCGGCGCATACCGCCACACAAGCGCCGTCAACGCGCCCTCGCCCTCTGCCTCGATGAACGCCGTCGCACATCGCGCGTTGTTGATCACCGCCTCGATCTTCCCCCGATGCCGCACGATCCCCGGATCTTTGAGCAACCGCTCCACCTCTCGCGTCGTGAAACGCGCAATACGGCGAAAATCGAACCCGTGGAACGCCTCCCTGAAATTCTCCCGCTTCGCCAGAATCGTGCGCCAGCTCAGCCCGGATTGAAATCCCTCGAGACACAGTTTCTCGAACAGCCGCACATCGTCCCGCACCGGAAAACCCCACTCCGTATCATGGTACTCCAAAAACTCCGGCGCCGCCGCACACCAGCGACACCGCGGCTTTCCATCCGGCCCGACCATCGTCGCACTCACGCCGCTCCCTCCGTGAGAAACGCCAATCGCCGGTCCACGCGCGCCGGTTCGAACGCGAGCACCTCGGCCGTCACCACACCCTCCGTCACAAAAGGATCGCTCTTCAAAAAACGCTGAAGCTTCGCCAGCGTTGTGTTGTGAGCCAGCACGCAACCGCCTCCGCCATCCGCCAAGCTCCCCACGACCAGAAAAATCGCTTTCTCAAATCCGCGCTGAATCCACTGACGATGTCCCTCCATGTGAAGCGCCGCGGCCTTCTTCCGTTTGGAAAACCGCAGCGTGATCATGAACACTGACCGTGCATTTGCTTTCATAAAATCGTCGTCCAGCCCGCGGTCACACGCGCGCCTTCGCCGCCGTCTTCGCCCGTCCCATCGGTGCCGTCTCAGCGATCACGCCATCAAGCCATCCCGACAACACCGCCGCCTCGTGCCGGATAAACGTCTCGTCGCGAAACGCGCTCGCCAGCGTCGCAATCCCCTGACTTCGCGCCAGCAGATGCATCGCCAGTTCATCCGCATCGGCCGTGCGCCCCAACGCCTCAAACTGCCGCCGCAGCCACACGCGAAATAGCGTGAACAACTTCCCCGCGTCGCCGTGCGCCGCATGCCCGACCTTGGCGAGCTCCGTACAAAGCGTCCCCACCGGACATCCGAATTTCCTGATCTTCTCCCGATTCGCGACGACCATGTTGATAAAGCAACGAATCCGCTCCGCCGGATCGCCCGCCTCAGCTTCCCAGCCATCGAGCATCCGCTGTGTTCGCGCCAGCCGGAGTTCGATAACGTCATCCAAAATCTCGTCCTTCGTCTTGAAGTGAAAATAGAAATTCCCGCGGGAAATTTTCACCGCCCCCGCGATGTCCGCAAACGTCGTGTACTCGTACCCCTGCCGGTAAAACAACTGATCCGCCGCCTCGACGATCTGCTCCCGTGTGGATGTTTCGCTCATAAACTGGAAATAGGACAAATGACCTAAAGTGCTTCATGTAGGACATCCGTCCTACTCGTCAAGCCTCCGTTCACATCCCGCTTCTACTCTTCACTCCTCAATTTTTCTCCGCCTCTACTTTCCGCCCCCTTCACTCTTCAGCCTTCACTCTTCAATTTTCTCCCGCTCTGCTTCGCGCTCTTCGACATGTCTCTTCCTCGCAACGTCCTCGTCGTCGGCTCCGGTGGCCGCGAACACACCCTCGTTAAAACCCTCCTCGCCTCCCCCGCGAACCCCCGCGTCATCGCCGCCCCCGGCAACGCCGGCATCGCCCAGGACGTCCCTTGCTTCCCCGTCGCCGCCGACAACATCCCCGGCCTCGTCGCCCTCGCCCAGAGCG
>CAMLSH010000498.1 GCA_946482625.1 uncultured Opitutaceae bacterium | reverse complement strand
TCGCTGACGGTGAGGGTGATGGTGGCGGTGCCGGAGAGGCCGGCGGCGGGGGAGAGAGAAAGCGTGCGGGAGGCGTTGGAGCCGCCGAGGGTGAGCGTGGTGGGCGGGAGAAGTATTGGGTTTGAGGATGCGGCGGTGACGGTGAGGGCGGTGGGGGAGGTTTCGACGTCGCCGATCGTGAAGGAGAGATTGGTGACGGCGGTGCCGGGCGTGGTGCGTTGCTCGGCGATGCGGGTGATCGTGGGGCGATGATTGACGGTGGTGGAGGAGCCGCCGGCGGAAATGGCGACGGTCAGGAAGGCGGCGGTGTTGAGGGCGCCGTCGCTGACGACGAGGGCGAGCTCGACGGATTCGGCGGCGCCGGCGCTGGGTGTGAGCGTGAGTGTGCGTGCTGAGCCGGAGCCACCGAGAGTGAGCGACGAAGCGGGGAGGCGGGCGTCGTTGGTGGAGAAGACGGAGAGCGTGAGGTCGGCGGTGGGCGTGGTGGTGTCGCCGAGGGTGATCGTGGCAGGTGCGCTGGTGAGGCCGGCGGTGGCGGAAAGTGTTGGCGGCGCGGATACGGTGGGGGCGGTGTTGGCGGGTTGGGTGAGAATGCCGTGAGTGGTGAACCAAGCGCGGAGGAGGGCATGGATGTCGGCTTTTTTGACGTTCACGATGTCGTGGCCGATGCCGGTGTAGAGGAGGCGGCGATGGACGGTGCCTTTGGTGGCGAGGATCGAGGCGAGCGTGGCGGATTGTTGGGGGACGACGGTGGTGTCGGTGGAGCCGTGAAACATCAGGAGAGGAGCGGTGATGTTTTGGACTTCGGTGGTGGCTGGGGAGGCGACGGCGGCGTCAGTGCCGCCGTAAGTGCCGCCGGCGCTGATGGCGGCGGCGCGGATGGCGATGCCGGATTCGCCGAGGAGGCCGGCGGTGAGATACGACCCCATGCTGTGGCCGAAGGCGCCGATGCGTGCTGTATCGACGTTTCCGAGACTGGCGAGGATGTCGAGGCAGGCGCGGGCGCGGCGGGAGTTTTCGGGGCAGTAGCCCTCGTTGTCGGGTGTGTTTACCGCGGGGCCGGCGTGGGTGTAGTCGGGGGCGATGCAGACGAGGCCGGCTTCGGAGAGGAGCACGCCGTGATTGTTCATCATGGTCGCGGCGGTGCCGCCTTTGCCGTGGCTGAGGAGGACGGCGGGGAACGGGCCGGAGCCGGCGGGGAGTTTTAGGCGGCCGGTGACGGTGCCGGAGGGCGCGTTGTAGGTGAAGGACTCGCCGGTGATAGTGAGGCCGGGAAGCGCGGCGTGAAGGATTGTGGGCAAGGCAGTGGCCAGGAGCGCGGCGGTGAGCCGCGCGAGACAGAGGAGGTTCATGGGAGTTGGATCAGGGACACCTCTGGGAATTTATTCTCCCGTGGTGGTAGGTGTCTGGATGTGGCGGGAAGACGGTGTAAGAGGATTGGAATTCGGAGGAGTGAACCGCTAATGAAAAACGCCAATGGGGCGTTTTTTAGAGAGTGCGGCTGCGGCCAATGGCCTTCGCGAGCGGGCGGAGACGGCCAATGGCCGCAGTGGGGGGACGGACTCGCGGGGCGATGGAGGTGCGGGATGGTTTAGGAGCGGTTCGAATTAAATGATCGTCGGTTTTGTTCTCGCGCGGTCATCGGAGGGGATGGCCACAAAAGGGCGCAAAAGACGCAAAAATAGAGGTGGTCGTGCTGTGCGTCGGGAATTTTTTTGGACGGCGCTCAGGGTTTGTCCTTGGCGGGAGGCGTGGCGGGAGTGGAGAGGAGCGTGACGAGCTCCTGGAGCGTCTGGCGGGCTTGGGGGTGTTCGCGGGCGTCGGCGTGGCGGCGGAAGCGGTCCCAGAGGGCGTTGACCTGGGTGAGGTCGCGTCCGGCGGCACGCCATTGCTCGATGCCGGCGCGGGCTTGCTGGAGCAGTTCGGGAATGGTGGCGCGCTCGCCGGAGGAGGCGGTGCCGGGACGCGGTTCTTGATCGAAGGCGGTGGGGAGTTGGCCGGCGCGTTCCGGGGGATGGGCCGAAGAGGATTGGAGGAGGGCGAACTGGGCCGGGGTCAGGATATTTTTGAGACGTATGGTGACGACGAGGCGCTCGCGTTTGAGCTGGGTCTCGGCGGCGTTCAGTTCATCGAAGCGGGCGAGGACGGCGGCTTCGTCGGGCTTTTCCTTGGAGAGCTGATCGGCGAGAGCATCGGCGGCGCGGCGGGTGGCGGTGAATGCCTTGGCGGCGGTGGAGCGGAAGGCGGATTGCTCGCGCTCGACGGCTTCACGCTGAGTGGCGGTCAGGGCGAGTTCGGTTGAGCGGGCGAGGACGGTATCCGGTAACAGGATGCTGCGGGCGAGGTCGCGGCCGGTGGCGGCGTGCAGGGACGTAAAGGCGGTGCAGCCGAGCAGGAGCGTGAACGCGGTGAGTTGGAGGAGGCGGTTCATAGGTGGCGCGGGGTGCGGTTGAGCAGGCGGTCGATTTCTCCGATGAGGTGTGCGGAGGTTTCGAGCGGATCGGAGGTGGAGGCGTCGGCGAGCAGGGCGTCGCTGGGGGTGGTCCATGTTTGGACGGCGGGGAGGTCGTGGGACGCCAGCTGTTGTTGTTGTCGTTGTTGCGAGGTGGAGAGGTCCGGGCGGTATTGCGTGGCGACGAGGGTGATGGCGGCGACGGCGGTGCCGAGGCCGAGTTGCCAGAGGAGGCGGGAGCGTTGGTCGCGGCGGGCGCGGACGGATGAGTGTGAGGGGGACGAGACGGAGGAAGAGGCGGAATTGCGGGCCAGCGTGGATTCGAAGGAC
>CAMLSH010000497.1 GCA_946482625.1 uncultured Opitutaceae bacterium | reverse complement strand
TTCAGTTCCTCCGCGACGCCGCCAAAACCCGCCTGGAGAAACTCAACGCCGACCTCAGCGCCAACGCAGCCCGCCTCGTGACGCTGCGCTCGTCCGCCGCCCGGCCATGACCTTCCCCGCCTTCAAGGAATGGTACGTCATCGTCGAGGCCCTCGGCGCCGGCGAACAGATCCTCATTCTCCGTAAAGGCGGCATCTCCGAAGGCCGCAACGGTTTCCAAGTCCACGCCTCCCGCTTCTGGCTTTTTCCGACGCACTTCCACGCCCAACACGAGAAAACCAAACCCGCCGCCGCCCGCTTCGCTCCGCCGGCCGCTGGGAGTGCCGACGGCTCGCCAGCTTCCTCCGCATCTGCGTCCGCCGCCCTCGCCCACGCCCCGTCTGATCGCATCGAACTCCGCTATTTCGCCGATCTCGTTCACGCCGCTTTTCTCACCGACTGGCCGGCGGTCGCGCGTCTCGATCCGCACCACCTTTGGACCGAGACTACCGTCCGCGAACGCTTTGACTGGAGCAAACCCGCCGGCCTCCACGCCTTGGTCGTCCGTGTCCACAAGCTCGCGAAGCCGCTCATCCTCCCGCTGACCGCCGACATGGGCGGCTGCAAATCATGGATCGATCTTCCCTGCCCCTTTGACGCGCAACCCGCGCAACCGGTTCTGCCCGACGCCGCGTTCCACGAGCGCTTCGCCGCGTTATCGCTTTAAGCGGGCGGCATTTGCGCCGATAGCACGTAAGACTCCGACATCGCGTGCGGAGTGTGGGCTCCTCGCGGGCACGCACCCCCTCCTCGTTAAAACAGGCCTATGCGTTTGCTCGTCCCCATACTCCACTACCGGCTCGACATTCTTTTCTTCGCGGCGCTGTCGATTTTTGGCCTGCTGCTCTGCCGGAGCGCGCTCGCCCACCGCCGCCAGGGTTATCATCTCGCGGCCGGCACCTGGTGGTTCACCGGTCTCGCGATCCTGCTCGGCGCCGCACTCGCCGAATGGTCCGGTCAAATCCGCCACCATTCGCTGGAGAAAATCTACAGCAGCCTCGGCCCCACCTACGCGCTCGAACTCCAGAAACTCGGCCACGCTCGCATCACCGCCGAAACCCAGCCCGACGACCCGACCTATCTGGCCTTGATCGAGGCCCAAAAAAACTGGCTGCGGATCAACCCATTCGTCGCCGACATCTACACCTTCCGTCGTCACGACGACCGTCGGGTCGCGTTCGTCGTGGATTCAGAAACCGACTACAACCGCGACGGCATGTTTGACGGCCCTCGCGAATCACGGACCACCATCGGGGAAATCTACGAGGAGACCACCCCCGACTTCTTCGATACGCTCGACGGTCACTCGTCCTTCGACACCACCTTCCAGGAAGACCGCTGGGGTCTTTGGGTATCGTGCCTCACGCCTCTGTACGACGCACAAGGCCGCGTAGAAGCCGGCGTCGGCATCGACTTCCCCGCGACCGACTGGGCCGCCGCCGTCATCATCGCCCGCGCGATCACCCTCGCCGGCGTCCTGGTTCTCATCGGCATTTTCCTTTTCCGCGAAATCCTCGTCACCTTGGTCCGCGCCGAGGTCGACCATCGCAAAACCGCCGAGCAGGAACTCCATCTCGCCGTCACCGCCGCCGAGCGCGCCAATCACGCCAAGGGCGAATTCATCGCCGTCATGAGTCACGAAATCCGCACGCCGCTCACCGCCGTGCTCGGTTTCGCGAGCGTGCTCTCCGAGACTAAACTCGACTCCACGCAACAGCGCTACGTCGACACCATCATCAGCGCCGGCGACCGGCTCGTGGCCATGCTCAACGACATCCTCGATCTCAGCAAAATCGAGGAGGGCAAACTCACCCTCGAGTCCATCGCCTGGTCGCCCGCCTTGGTCATCAACGAGGTCGTCGATCTCATGATGCCCGCCGCGCTGGAAAAAGGCCTGCGCCTCCATTGCGACCAGCAGTTCAGCGACTCCCTCGCCGTCGAAGGCGACCCTTCCCGCGTTCGACAGATCTTGGTGAACCTGATCAGCAACGCCGTAAAATTCACCGACCGCGGCGAAATCGTCGTACGCGGCCGCTGGATACCCGCCGACAAAGGAGCGACCCGGGGCAAATTGATCCTCGAAGTCGAAGACACCGGCGTAGGCATCCCCCCGGACAAGCTCCCGCAGCTCTTCAAACAATTCAGCCAGACGCACGGACAAAACCGCCGCTACAAAGGAACCGGTCTCGGCCTCGCGATCTGCAAACGGCTCGCCGATCTCATGCAAGGCACCATCTCCGTCGAAAGCCTCTTCGGCCAGGGCTCGCGCTTCATCTTCACGCTTTTCCCCAAATCCGCGCAGTTCGAACCCGCGACCGTCAAACCCAACGCCAGCCGCCCGCCGGTCGGCGGCTCCACGCCGCCCATGCGTGGCCGGGCTCTCGTCGTCGACGACCATCCTGTGAACCGGGAGCTGCTCAAAATCATGCTGCGCCGCCAAGGCTACATCGCGGACCTCGCCATCAGCGGCGAAGAAGCCGTCCCGATGGCCGCGGCCGGCAGCTACTCGATCATCTTCATGGATCTGGAAATGCCCGGTATGGACGGATTGGTGACAACCCAAAAAATCCGCGCCGCCGAACTTCCCGGCCGCCGCGTTCCGATCGTCGCAGTAACGGCGACGACAATCAAAGGCACCCGCGAAAAATGCCTCGCCGCCGGCATGGACGAATATCTCACCAAACCCGTCTATCTGCCCGCCCTGAAATCCACCCTCGAAGCCATGACGACCGCCGCGCCCTTGGCGCGGAGTGGACTGTGAC
>CAMLSH010000496.1 GCA_946482625.1 uncultured Opitutaceae bacterium | reverse complement strand
GTGGTGACGGGCGTGTAGTCGCCGTCTTTGAGCGGGCCGAATTGTTTTAGCTGATTGCGGGCGACGACGCGGAGCACCTGGCGGATCGAGTCATCGGTTTTGCCGGAGAGATCGGGCGTGGCCGTTTGCGCAGAGAGCGTGGAAACAAAGCCGAGCGACAGAAGGCCGAGTGCAACGGCCGGGCGGATTCGTGAGGCGAGACGGTTGAGCATGGGAGTTTCTTGGGGGTGGTTTAACGAAGGTGTTAATGGCTCAGCCGCGCGACGTGAGATCGATGTTTGTGGTGTCGCCGTCGTTGATGATCACGGTGCGAGGCGGCTGTCCGTCCGATGTGAGTTGAACGCTGAGCTTTTCTCCTGCGCGTGTGACGGTGAGGTCGAAGACGCCACCGAACGCGTGAATGCGTTTCAGTGTCATGGCGGGCCAGGCTTTAGGAAGGCGCGGGGTCAGCGAGAATGAGCGCAGGCCGGTGGGACGGAGCCCGAACACGCCCTCGGTGAAGATGCGGCAGTAGAGCGCGCTTTCGGCGGAGAGATGGCGTTGATTGCCCTCCGGGTAGGCCTCGACGGGATACGGCACGTGATCGCCGAGAAGGCGGCGATTGGAGTAGTACGTGAGGAAGTCGAGGGCGCGTTGGGTTGCTCCAGCGGCGAATACGCCGCGCAGGGCGTAGAGTGTGGAGCGATCCCAAAAGTCTTCGCGGCCGGCCTCGGTGGCGAGACCGTCGGCGGTCCAGAGGCGCGGAGAGAACAACGCGTCGATCGTACCTTGCGCGCGTTCATAGATTCCGACGGTCAGCGGAATGCAGATCCACGCGCGGAGGTGATCGGGCTCGTTCGCGTAGTGAGCGTGACGGGCGGCGGCGCTCGGCGTGGCTTTGTCGAAGTAGCGGTAGGTGTCGAAGCCTTCGACCTTCGCGCCGAAGTGGCGTTCGATCGCGGTGCGCAACGAGGCGGCCTCTGTCTCGTACGCGGCGAGTTGGACCGGTGGTTTGCCGAGATCGCGGCCGAGCAACGCGGCGGAGCGGAGAGCGTCGTAGTGAAGAGACGACGTGCAGAGATTGGCTTTGCCGGAGGGGAAACGGTTTTCGAGTTCGTCGCTATCGGAGGCGATCACGCCGTTGGCGTCGATTTTGCGGCGAGAATATTCGAGGCACCACTCGATGAGTGGCCAGAGTTCCGTGGCGGTTTTTTTGTCGCCGTACGCGAGCGAGAAACGGGTGGCGCCGTAGGCGATCATCGCCATGTCGCCACGATCCTTCGCGCCGTTCCAGAAGGTAGCGCCTTCGCCAGTGATGGAGCTCGGGATGGGTTTGTAGTCTGGATTCATGTACCGCGCGAAGTGGCGGTACGAGTTGATCGCTGATTCGACGGCCGTGGCGTCGCCGGTGAATGCGAAATAGGGATTCGCGTACTCCGCCTGGTCGTTCGCCCAGATCGCCGCGTAGTAAGCACCGCCGCCGGGCGCGTGCATCAAGCCGCCCTTGGTGGCGAAGATGCTTTCGGTGGCACGAATTTTCGCGAAAGCGAATGCGGTGTTGAGAACGGGGTCGGGCGTCTCGAGCTGGAGGCGTGCGAGAAAACTGGCGACGCGTTCACGCCGTGCTTGATCCTCGGCGGCGACATCGAAGTTCTGCGCCGGCTTGTCGTCGATGCGGCGTGCGCTGAGTATCACGGTGAAACGTGTGCTCTCGCCTGGCTTGAGGGTTTTCACACCGGAGCCAGCCACGCGTGAGGTCGCTTCGTAAGCGCCATAGATGCCGAGCTCGCGGATCGTGCGGACGGCGCGTTCGTTTTCTTCGACAGCGACAGTCACCGCTTTGTCCGAGCGGTTGGCGTACGTGGTAACGTCGAAGACGGCTGCCTTCTCTGTCGAAGGAAACACTGTGCGCGTGAAGGCGATCTCTTGATTGCGACCGAGGGTGCCTTCGAAGCGGAGGATGCCTTTCTGGTGCACGCGGCGGAGCGTTTCGTTGCGCGCGGGAAGTTGATCGATGAACACGCGGGGCGCGGCATCTTCACTAAAGGTGAGCGTGAGGTGGTCGCGCGTTTTGTTCGGCTGAAAGCGCAGCATCGGCCAGATGACTTGGCGGCTGACGGCGAGTTTGCCGGTCGCGTCCACGCCGTAGGTCACGATGACGGAAACTTTCTTTCCGCTCATCTCGACGTTGTCTTGGTGAACCTCTTTTGGCTTCACGTCCCAAGCGATGCCGCCGTCGTCGGCGAGCTGCCAGCGGGAAGCGGACGCCGCCGTGGCTAGGGCCGCGGAGAGAAAGAGGAGGAGAAAAGACGAAAACGTTTTCATGCTGGGCATTTCAAGCGGGTTCACGGTTCAGCGGTGATTTCGATCACGGCGCTTTCGAGCGAGCGGCGGAGTGGCGCGGAAAAACCGTCGGCCATCAGATCTGCGCCGGTGACGATCTGATCGTGGATCGAGAGACGGGATTTTTTCTCCGGCGCGAGGTTGATCTCGCGAACGCGGTAGCGCTTCGCCGGGTCGAGGCCGCGTGGCTTGACGGACGGGAAAGTGGTTTCGCTGAGGCGGTAAATGAAGACGACGGCGTGGGCGCGATCCGCGGAAACGTAGCTGAGTGCGGCCTGCGGTTTTTCGTACGGCGATTGGAGGCGGTAGAGGTCGCCTTGGGAGACGAGCTCGCGGAGGCGTTCTTTGTAGAGCTTCACGGCGGCGGCGACGGTTTTGCGTTCGTCCGGAGTCCAGCGGGCGACATCGCGGTCGATGCCAAATGCGCCGCTGAGAGCGACGTCGATCGCGAACTTGAGCGGCTTGTCGCCCATGTCGGTCACGTGCGCAGAGATCGTGGAGGCGGG
>CAMLSH010000495.1 GCA_946482625.1 uncultured Opitutaceae bacterium | reverse complement strand
ATCGGGGCGGTGGCGGATGCGAAGGCGGCGAAAAAACGGTTTTTGATGACGACGGCGCTGGTCTGCTCGATCGCGACGATGGCGCTCTACTGGGTGGGGCAGGGGGAAATCTGGTTCGCGCTGGGGCTCGTCGCGGTGGCGAACATCGCGTTTTCGTTGAGCGAGAATTTGTGCGCAGCGTTTTTGCCGGAGATCAGCACGCCGGAAAACGCGGGGCGGATCTCGGGGTTTGGATGGAGTTTTGGATACTTCGGCGGGCTGCTGAGTCTGGTGCTGGCGCTGGTCGTCATCAAAAGCGGCGAGGGGCGGGTGCCGTGGACGTTTGTGATGACGGGGGCGTTTTTCCTGCTGGCGAGTCTGCCGACGTTGTTGCTGCTGCGGGAGCGGGCGGTGGCGAGGCCCCTCAAGGCGGGCGAAAATTATCTGAAGGCGGGGTGGCGGGCGAATCTGGCGTTGCTCAAGGAGCTGCCGCAGCACCGGACGCTCTTCGTGTTTTTTATCGCTATGGTGTTTTTCATCGCGGGGTTGATGGCGGTGGTGGCGTTTTCGTCGGTGTTCGCGGGCGAGGTGTTGAAGATGTCGCTCGATGAGACGGTGAAGTTGTTCGTGCTGCTGCAGCTGGCGGGGGTGGTGGGGGCGGTGGTGTTTGGATTGGTGCAGGACCGCGTGGGGTCGAAGGCGGCGTTGATCGCGTCGCTGGTGTTGTGGGTGGCGGTGTGCGTGTGGGTGTCGCGGTGCGAGTCGAAGGCGGAGTTTATGGCGATCGGCGTGGTGGCGGGCCTGGCTCTGGGGTCGTTGCAATCGGCGGGGCGAGCGGTCGTATCCATGCTGACACCACCGGGGCGGAGCGGGGAGTTTTTTGGGTGCTGGGGCTTTTTCGGGAAGCTGGCGGCGCTCATCGGGCCGCTGGTGTTTGGCGAGTTGGCGTCGGGGTTTGGCTACCGCACGGCGATCATGACGAACGCGGGGTTTTTCCTGGTGGGGCTGGCGATCGTGGCGACGTTGGATCTGCGAAAGCGGGCGCTGGTGGCGGAAGCGGTGGGGGAAGAGGGAATGGTGAAGAGTGAAGGGTGAAAGCGGAGGGCGGCGGAAGCAGCTGGTAGCGGATGCGGCGGAGGGGGAGGCAGGAGTGTGGAAGGCGGGAGAGGGGCAAAAAATAGGTCCTATAGGTCTTATGGGACCTATAGGACCTATGGGAATCGGAGGTGAATGATGCCTCTACGCGAGGTCGCGGATCTGTGGGTCGGAGGCCACGCTTCGGCAAGCGCGGCTACTCGGAGGGGATCGCGGCGTGAAGCCGCTCCTACAGAAGTCAGCCACTGATGGTGTCTACGTTGTTGGCGAGGTTGCGGTAGTTGAGCTGCTCGCGGGGATTGGTGCCGTTGAGGAATTCTTCGACGTTGGTGTAGCCGTCGCCATCGCTGTCGAGCGCGCCGTCGGCGACGTGCTTTGGGTCGAGTTTGTGTTCGAGCTCCCAGGCGTCGGGCATGCCGTCGTTGTCGGTGTCGACGGGGACTTTGGCGGGGTCGAAGGAGAGATCAGGGTAGCCGCCGACTTCTTCGGGGTTGTCGATGATGCCGTTGCGGATCGAGACTTTACCGGCGCGGACCATCTCGGTGACACGTGTATCGACGGCGTCGCGACGTGGGAGGGTAGCGCCGGCTTTGGCGAGGACGGATTCGAAGGCGGCTTCGGCGGTCTGCTGAGGGAGCGGCCAGCCTTCGAAGGGCGTGTTGACGCGGGCGAGGTTTTCGGGGCCGCGCATGCCTTTCCAGTTGTTGTTGGTCACTGCGGGGTGGCCTTCGACGACGTTGCCGGCGACGTACCATTTGCCGGGGCGGTTGGCTTCCTTGGCGTACCAGTCGCCCTCGCGCCAGAGGCTGCCGGGCGAGTACATGCTGCGCTGCTCGATGCGGACAATGGTGGAAACCATGTCGGACTTCGTGGCGGGACCGGGTTTGTAGTAGTTGTTGATAACGTTAACGAGCGAGGTCTCGTCGCCGCCATCCATCGTGCGGTGGCCCCAGTTGAAGAGGACGTTGTTTCGGAAATCGAAGGCGCCGGACATGCCGATCGAGGGATTTCGTGCGGTGTTACAGGCGAAGAGATTGTGGTGGAAGGTGGAGTCTTTGCCGCCCCAGGTACCGCCGAACGCGTGGTTCTTGTTGTTGAGGGCTTCGCTGGAGATGGACCACTGGATGGTGAGGTATTCGGTCGGCATCTTGATGGGCGCCTGGCCGTCCGGCATCGGTTTCATGTACCGATACAGCGAAAGATTTTCGTCCATGCCCCAGGAGGCGGAGCAATGGTCGATGATGATGTGGCCTTCGGGATTGCCGCCGATGTTGTCGGAGCCCTGGCCGCCTTTGGGGTCGCCGCGGCGGGCGCGGAGATGGCGGAGGATGACGTTGCGGGTATTAATGTTCAGCGACTGGCCGGCGATGCAGATGCCGTCACCGGGCGCGGACTGGCCGGCGATGGTGATGTCGGGGTGATTGATATCGAGGTTCGTATCGAGATGGATGGTACCGGCGACGCGGAAGACGACGATGCGAGGGCCGGCGGTGTCGATGGCGGCGCGAAAGGAGCCGGGGCCGGAGTCGTTTAGATTGGTGACGGCGATGACCTGACCGCCGCGTCCGCCGGTGGTCCACATGCCGCCGCCCCAGGCGCCGGGAAAGGCGGGTACGCCGTTGGGGGGCATGCGCGGCGGGTGCGGGGGAATTTGTCCGCGCTCGGGGGCGGCGAAGAGGGCGGGCGCGGTGGTGACGAGCGCAAGGAGGCTGGCGATGGCGAGGCGGGCGGAAGGGGAAGAGGGAGAGAGAGAGGGAGAGG
>CAMLSH010000494.1 GCA_946482625.1 uncultured Opitutaceae bacterium | reverse complement strand
TGATGCCGGCGGTGTCGCCCGCCTGCACGTCCTGCACTTCGAGTTCGAAACCGCGGCGCTCCGCCCAGCGGCTGTACATGCGGAAAAGAATGTCCGCCCAGTCGTTGGACTCCGTGCCGCCCGCGCCTGCCTGGATGGAGAGGATGGCGTTGTTCTTATCGAAGGGTTCGCTGAGGAACGACGCGATTTCCAGCTGATCGAGTTCTTCGACCATGCCATTTACCGATGTCGTGAGTTCCGCTTCGTACATCGCCTGTTCGTCGCCCGTGGCTGCTTCGATGAGCTCCACCATGACGTCGATGTCGTCCGTCTTCTTTTTGAAAGCGACAACCGGCAAGATCGAACGCTTGAGCGCGTTCAGCTTCGCGATGTGCTTTTGTGCCCGCTCGTTGTTGTCCCAAAAAGTCGGATCGCCCATCTGGGCGTCCATGGCCTCTATTTCGCGCTGCTTTTGATCGCAGTCAAAGAAACCTCCATAGATGCCCGGCGCGCTTCTTGATGTTTTCGATGTGGGAGAATGTTTCGGGAGCGATCATGGTCGGAAAGGGAAAAAGGTTCTGTCGTTTGAAGGGTCATGGCCGCAAACCCCGACGCACGGCGCAAGACTGAAATCCCTGCGTCCCCGAGCCTGTTCGAAAAGAGAGGCGGGCATCCACTCGCTCGTCCCGACCTGCATCGCGTTATTTCGCCGATCGCAGTCGCGCTCGATTAAGCGTGGTCCGGCCACTGTATCCCCAAGGCCACGACCGCTGTCGTTTCAAAATTCAGAACCGCCGCAGTTGCGGGAAATACTTCCGATCGTCGATCAACCGATCTGTCGGAGCGGCTGCGGGCGCCGGCCGGGCTTGCTCGATCGGCGCGATGACCGGAGCAGCGGGAGGCAGAGATCCCTGCGAGGGCGTTAAAATCGAGGGCAACGTGCCGGGCGTTTCTCGTCCAGTCGCAGGACCTGCCACGGGCACGCTCGCGAACTCCTCCGCTTGAAACGGATCGGCAAGATAGGGGTTTTGGTTTCTTCGACTGTCGGCAAAATTTCCGAGGCCGGGTAATTCCAATTGGAGCGGATTAGCCGTCGTCGACGTGGTGGGCTGCGTCGTGTCCCGCCCAAACTCGCTGCGTGGCGTCTCCCACGGTGCCGTTGAGGAGGATGACGTGTTACGACTGCCGGCCGCGAGCAGCGCCTGATCGCCGGGGGAAAGCCATTGCGTCAGGTATTCAGAAAATGGGTTCGTCGTAGCCGTCGACTCCGTCCGGCCGTTTGTGCCCGTGCGTTGTAAGACGTCTTCCCGTTTGGCGAGTTCGTCCGCCTGTTTGCGCGCAGATTCGGTTTCGGCCTCAAGCTGGTTGACGCCATCGAGCAGCCAGTTGGTTGAACGCGGGGTGTTTGCCTCGTCGCGATTCTTCGCGGGCGTAGCACCCGAGGGCGCGGGTAACGAAAGCGCGGGCACTGCCGAAGATCCGGAGAACGGTGAGCTGCGCGTGGCGGCGTCAACTGGCCGCTGCACCGCCGGGAGCGATTGCAGATCGCGCCTGGCCGATTCCGTCGCGCTGGTCTCGCCCGATTGTGTCTGCGCCGACGCCGATGCCACCGCCGCGAGTGCGGCGAGTGAAGCGAACGGTGCGCGGGTGCCAGCCATGGAAAAATCAGGTTCGGATGAAGATGCCCTTGAGGTTCATTTCGAGGGCCTGCGGGTTGGGCGAGAAGCGAAGCCCGTCGGCTTTGCTGATCTTACCGGCCTTGATGAGGCGGTAGAGATCTTTGTTAAAGGAGAATGTGCGCGAGTCGCCCGAGCTTTCCAGCAGTGTTTGGACTTTCTCGAACTGCCCTTCGAGGATCAGGGTCTTGATGGTGGCATCCGCAAAAAGGATTTCGTTCGCCGGCACACGTCCGCCGCCTTCGAGCGCGGGGATAAGTTTCTGGCAGATCAATCCGCGAAGGGAGCCGGAGATCTGACGACGGGCTTGGGCGACTTGGTCCGGCGGGAAAAACTCGAAGAGGCGCGTCAGCGACTGCGCAACCGTGGCGGCGTGCATCGTGGAGAAAACCAAGTGACCCGTTTCCGCTGCCGAGATCGCCGTCTCGAAGGTTTCGCGGTCGCGCATTTCACCGATGAGGATGATGTCGGGATTTTGGCGCAGCACCGATTTGATCGCCAACGGGAAGCTCGGCACATCGAGGCCGATCTCGCGCTGATTGAAGACGGATTTGTCATCCTGAAAGGTGTATTCGATCGGGTCTTCGATGGTGACGACGTGCTTGTCGTAGTTGTGGTTAATCCAGTTGAGCAGCGCCGCCATCGTGGAGCTCTTGCCCATGCCGGTCGCGCCGCAGAACAGAAGAATGCCGTCCTTGCCCTGCCCGAGGTGGAGCAGCGGATCGGGGTTCAAGTTGAGATCTTCGAAGCTCGGGATGCGGCTCTTGATGTGACGGAAAACGATGCTGACCGTACCGCGCTGGTGAAACGCGTTTACGCGGAAACGCCCGATGTTTTCCGCCGCGTACGCGAAGTCGATCTGCCCTTCGTTTTCCCAGATTTGTTTGAAGACCCGCGGCACATGATCGTCCACAAAGGCTTGTGCTTCGACGCCCGCGATCGGGTCCATGTCCACCGGTTTTAGTTTTCCCGACAGGCGCACGTAGCCCGGTTTGTTGGATTTTACGACCACGTCGCTCGCCCCGCTATCCACGGCCAATTTCAGCAAGTCGTTGAAGATCTCCGTGTGTAGCGAGGTAGACATAGGATACAGGGGGGAAGAAAAACGTTGTCGCTTTGTTAATGTGCCTGCTTTTTTCCGCAAGGTATCTTCCTGTAAACCCTCCATGAAACTCCGTCC
>CAMLSH010000493.1 GCA_946482625.1 uncultured Opitutaceae bacterium | reverse complement strand
CGGGTTTTGCGTTAGCCGCGTTCGTCGAGGGCGCCCAAGAATTCTTCGTCCAGCGCCAGCGACACCGCGGCGCGGCGGCGGTGGTAATAAATGGCCATCGCGCCTTGGTAGAGAAGTGTGACGAGCCCGATGGTCGGATACGCGACCAGCTGGAAGAACCGCGCAAATTGCAGCTTTGTGAGGCCGGATTGTTCGATCGCTTGCGTGAGTTCCTCGGTGAACCGGATTTCGCGCATGATGACCTCGGGCGGTGTCATGAGTTTCATGGCGGCGTAAATGAGCATGACGGCGAGCAGCACGAGCTGACTGCGCACGAGCCAGTTCATTCCTCGCGAATCCCCCGCGCGCAAAAGGCCAGCGCCGTGTAACTCCAGCGCGCCCGCTCCTGCGACGAGGCAGCCGATGATCGCGCCGGTCGCCTCGTAGGCAGCGGCGTGGAGAATCGCGAGCGAGCCGGCTACGATCATGAGGAGGCGACCGTCGATGGTGGCGACGTTGAGGACGCGGCTGAGGATTTCGGAGGGAAGGGGTGGCGGTTTATTGGCCATGAAGGATCGTGAGGCGCTTGCGAATCCTGCTGGAGTGCGTGCGCGAAACCGCTCTGGATTCCGCGCTTCGCTCCGAATGACAACCTGAAATCGTTTTCGCTCCGTGTCCGACGACGCTTCCTCGCCCTTTAACTTCCGTCTCGATTTCCCGCCCGAGCTGCCCATCAGCGCACGAGCGGAGGAAATCGTTGCGACCATCCAGGCGCATCAGGTGGTGATTCTTGCGGGTGAAACCGGCTCGGGTAAAACCACGCAGATCCCGAAGATGTGTCTGGCGGCCGGGCGGGGCATTCGCGGGAAGATCGCCTGCACGCAGCCGCGGCGCGTGGCGGCGCTCTCGATTTCCAAACGCGTGGCGGACGAACTCAACGTGGACTGGGGCCGCGAGGTGGGCTGCAAGATCCGGTTCAACGACCAGACTTCGAATGCGACGGTGATCAAGTTTCTCACGGACGGCATGCTGCTCGCCGAAGTGCAGGGCGATCCGATGC
This sequence comes from uncultured Opitutaceae bacterium, assembly GCA_946482625.1. The sequence continues at coordinate 1,804 of CAMLSH010000493.1, read as the reverse complement.
TGCGCGGCTACGACACGATCATCCTGGACGAAGCGCACGAGCGTTCGCTCAACATCGATTTCCTCCTCGGGCATCTGCGGCTGCTGCGTTTCAAACGGCCGGAGCTGAAGATCATCATCACGTCGGCGACGATCGATACGGAGGCGTTTTCCAAGGCGTTCGACGATGCGCCGGTGATCCAGGTTTCCGGCCGCACGTATCCGGTCGAAGTGATCTACGCGCCGCTCGATGAATTCGGCAGCGATGCGGCGGAAGGCGACGAACGCGAGTCGCGCTCCGAGGCGTTACACTATGTCGATGGCGCGGTGGAAGCGGTGGAGCGTATCGTGCGCGACAGCGATTCGGGAGACGTGCTCGTGTTCATGCCGGCGGAGCGGGATATCCGGGAAACTTGCGAACTGCTCGACGGACGACGGCTGAAAAACTGCGAACTGGTCCCGCTTTTCGGACGGCTCTCGAACGCGGAGCAGCAGCGCGTTTTCAGCGGCGGGCAGCGACGGAAAATCGTCGTGGCGACGAACATCGCGGAGACGTCGCTGACGATTCCGGGCATCCGTTTCGTGGTCGATACGGGGCTGGCGCGCTTGAGTCGTTACTCGCCGCAATCGCGGACGCGGCGGTTGCCGATCGAGGAGGTTTCGCAATCGAGCGCCGACCAGCGCAAGGGCCGCAGCGGACGCGTGGCGGCGGGCGTGTGCATCCGGCTGTATTCGGAGAAAAACTTCAACGAGCGGCCGCGTTTCACGCAGCCGGAGATCCAGCGGGCGAATCTGGCGGACGTGATTTTGCGCATGAAGGCGTTTGGCCTCGGCGACATCGAGCGGTTTCCGTTCATCAACATGCCGGCGGCGAAGTCGATCCGCTCGGGGTATGCGTTGTTGGAGGAGCTGGGGGCGATTGGGGAAGAGGCCGATTCTGGGGCGGTTGTAGGCGGGGTGCCCTCACCCCGCGCGGGTGAAGAAAGCGGGCCCGGCGTCATGCGGGGTGAGGGCACCCCGCCTACAACCGCAGCGGCGGCGAGCCGTCAGCTTACGCCGATCGGCCGAGAACTCGCGCGGCTGCCGGTCGATCCGACGGTGGGGCGGATGATTCTTCAGGCGCGTACAGAGAAGTGTTTGCGCGAAGTGCTCGTGATCGCGTCGGGGCTTTCGATTCAAGATCCGCGGGAGCGGCCGCTTGATGCGCGGGAGAAAGCGGATGCGGCGCACCGGCGTTTCACGCACCCGGACTCGGACTTTCTCCCGTTGCTGAATATCTGGGAGGCGTTTCACGACGAGTTCGAGCGGCTCTCGCAGGCGAAACTGCGGCGGTTTTGTCGCGACCATTTCTTGAGCTACACGCGCATGCGCGAATGGCGCGACATCCACGCGCAGCTGCTCGATGTGCTGGAAGGGCGGGACGATTTTCGGATGACGTCGGCGTTTCACGGATTGCAGGCGCACGAGATCACGCCGGATAAAGAAGCGTTTGGGACGCCGGCGTTTCGCGCGATTCACCGGTCGATTTTGGCGGGGTTGCTGGGGAACATCGCGACGCGCGACGACGAGAACGGTGGCTACAAAGCGACGCACGACCGGCGCGTGACGTTGTTTCCCGGCTCGGTATTGTTTGCGAAAGAGGAGCCGAAGAAGTTTTCGCCGAAGGGTGGCGAGCGTGCGCCGAAGAAGGACAACAAATCGCCGCGTTGGATCATGGCGGCGGAGATCATGGAGACGTCGCGGCTTTATGCGCGGACGAGCGCGCGGCTCGATCCATTGTGGGCGTTGGATCTCGGCGCGCATGTGACGCGGGTGTCGCACAGCGA
>CAMLSH010000492.1 GCA_946482625.1 uncultured Opitutaceae bacterium | reverse complement strand
GCGGCGGCGAGGCCGCGGAGGGTGATGTCGGGGACGACGACGAAGGGCGTGCGCAGGGTTTTTTTGAGAAGATCGGCGGTGCCGCCGGTGGCGAGGATTTGTGGGGTGGGTTCGCCGCGCGCAGACAGTTCGGTGAGGACGCCGTCGAGGAGGGCTTGGATCATACCGCCGAAACCGATGACGGTGCCGATGCGCATCGCCTCGACGGTGGACTGGCCGATGGCGCGGTCGATCTGGATGGAGTCGTCGAGCTTGGGGAGGAGCGCGGTTTGCTCGTGAAGGTAACGACGCATGACTTCGACGCCGGGGGCGATGATGCCGCCTTCGTAGCCGTGGGTTTTGGTGACGATGTCGAAGGTGACGGCGGTGCCCATGTCGATGACGATGGCGGGCGTGCCGAAGAGGGCGTGGGCGCCGGCGGCATTGGCGAGGCGGTCCTGGCCGATCTCGGCGGGGCGCGGATAGCCGATGGGAACTCCGAGTTTTTTATCGCAGGTGAGCTGGAAAACGGGGAGCGGCGGCTGGGCGCGTTCGAGGACGCGGCGGAGTTTTTCGGTGGCTTCGGGGACGACGGAGCAGAAGGCAATACCGCGGAGGCCGGGGCACTCGGTCATCAATCCGGCGAGGCGGCAGGCGAAACCGTCGTCGGCGTGCTCGATCTGCCGGGTGGGAATTTGCCGCAGAAAGCGGGAGCCGAGCGTGTCAACGACGCCGTAGTGAGTGTGTGTATTGCCAATATCGATGCAGAGGAGCATGGCCGGTTGCGGTGAGCGGCATCGGAAAGGCCCGCACTCGACGAGGCAACGATCAATGGGCGGCGGACCGGCAGGAATTTACGCGGCGTTGGCGGGCCGGCGGTGGGCGCTTCGGTCAGTTTGCGAAGGCTGCGAGCGGGCTTGTCCCGGCTGCGGGAGCCGGTGGAACGCCCGTGCTGTCGCGGACTGGTGACGCGAGACGGTCGGGCGTTTCTCGAACGTAGAATTTTCGGAGTGCGCGGGGAAAAATCGTTGTTTGTCTGGGGACGTGAACAAGAACGAGATCGCCGACGTATTGAACGACATCGCTGTGTTGCTGGAGTTGAAGGGGGAGAATCCTTTCAAGACGCGGGCGTATCAGAGCGGCGCGCGGGCGCTCGAGGCCCTTGAGGAAGATCTCGCGACGATCATTGCCGAGGGGCGGTTGGGGAAGATCAAGGGTTTCGGCGAGGCGCTGGTGCAGAAGATCACGGAGCTGCACACGACGGGAAAACTGAAATTTTATGAGGAGCTGCGGGCGACGGTGGCGCCGGGATTGATCGAGATGCTGGAGATCCCCGGGCTCGGCGCGAAGAAGATCAAGGCGCTCAACGAGGAGCTCGGTATCGACACGGTGGATGCTCTGGCGGCGGCGTGCGCGGATGGACGGGTGGCGGCGTTGAAGGGGTTTGGCGAGAAATCGCAGGAGAAGATTCTGGCGGGGATCCGCAATCGCGCAGCGTACGCGAAGAGGCATTTGCGCGCATTGGCCCTTGAGGTGGCGGAGCCGATTTTGGCGGGACTGCGGCTGTTGCCGGACGTGCAGCGGGCGGAGCATGCGGGGAGTTTGCGGCGCGGGATGGAGACGGTAGGCGACTTGGATTTTATCGTGGCCGCGGCGCAGGTGGAGCCAGTGGTGGAATGGTTTGTGACCCGGCCGGGCGTGAAGGAGGTGACGGCGCGGGGCGAGACGAAGGCGAGCGTTCGATACGAGAGCGGCTTGCAGGCGGATTTGCGCATCGTGCCGGCGGAGCAGTTTGTTTTTGCGCTGCATCATTTCACGGGCTCGAAGGATCATAATGTTCAGATGCGGCAACGCGCGCTGGCGCGTGGGCTGAGCTTAAGCGAGTGGGGATTGGTGCCGGCGGAAGGCGAGGGCACCGCGAAGGAAAAGGCGGCGGGCGGCGCGAATGCGGGTGGAGAACTGGTGTTCGATGAGAAGGGGTTGTTCGCGAAGCTCGGGCTGGCGTTTGTCCCGCCGGAGTTGCGCGAAGGGCTTGGAGAAATCGAGGCGGCGGAGAAGGGGGAGTTGCCGCGATTGATCGAAGACGGGGATCTGCGCGGGGCGTTTCACAATCACACGACGGCGTCGGACGGACGCAGCACGCTGAACGAGATGGCGGCGGCGGCGGACGCGCTGGGCTGGGATTATCTCGGTATCGCGGACCACTCGAAGGCGAGTTTTCAGGCGAACGGGTTGAACGAAGCGCGTTTGATGGAGCAAATCGCGGCGATCGAGGCATTGAATACGTCGGGCCGGTTTCGCGTGCGCGTGTTGACGGGATCGGAGTGCGATATCCTCGCGGACGGGCGGATGGATTTCGACGATACGACGCTGGCCAGATTGGATTATGTGGTGGCGTCGGTGCACAACGCGTTTGCGCAGACGGAGGAGGAGATGACTGCACGCATCATTAAGGCGATCGAATCGCCGCATGTGACGATTCTGGGGCATTTGACCGGGCGGTTGTTGCTGAGGCGTGAAGGGTATCCGGTGAACGCGGTGAAGGTGATCGATGCGGCGATCGCGAATCGCGTGGCGATCGAGCTGAACGCGAATCCGTGGCGGCTCGACATGGACTGGCGGTTCTGGCGCCGGGCGGCGGAGCGCGGGTTGATGTGCGCGATCAATCCAGATGCCCATTACACGGAAGGGCTCACGCACGTGGCTTACGGTGTCGTCGCGGCGCGCAAGGGCTGGCTGACGAAAGAGAACGTTTTGAACACGCGTCCGCTAGCGGAGGTGCTGGCGTGGTTGAAGCGGTGATGGTTTACGCCGAACGGCTCGCGCACGAGTCGGAGTTTTTAACCACTAAAAGGTTTCGGCCAACGGCCGAAACT
>CAMLSH010000491.1 GCA_946482625.1 uncultured Opitutaceae bacterium | reverse complement strand
GTCGGCAAAATGGTCGCCGCCAGCCTCAACGCCCCGACGCTCTTCACCCTCGTCACCGACCTCAAAAAAATGGAGATCAGCGCCGACGTCGCCGAGGCCGACATCGGCAGCATCGCCGTCGATCAGGAGGTCACCTTCACCGTCGATGCATATCCGAACCGCCAGTTCCGCGGCCGCGTTGCCCAGATCCGCAATCTCCCGAAGACCGCCCAGTCCGTCGTCGTCTACGCCACCATCATCGAGGTCGACAACAGCGACCTCCGCCTGAAACCCGGCATGACCGCCAACGTATCCATCATCACGGCACGCCGCACAGGCATTCTCAAGGTCGCCAACTCCGCCCTCCGTGCCCGCGTCCCCGATCAATTCCTACCCAAGACCGCACCCGCCGCCGCCGCGGTCCCCGGCGCTCCCGCTGCGCTTCAGCCCGCCAGTCGCGAGCAAATCCGCCAGCTCATGCAGGACGCCGGCGTCACCTTCACACCCGGCACGCCGCCCGCCGCCGCCGATATCGAAAAACTCAAAAAACTCGCCGCCGAACGCGGTCTGGAGCTGCCCGAACGCATGATGGGCGGCGGACGCCGCAACCGCGACAGCAACGAATCCCCCGTCACCACCCGCACCGTCTACAAACTCGAGTCTCCTGCGCCTGACTTGAAACTTTCCGCGGCTCAGGTCCGCTTCGGCATCAGCGACGGCAGCGCGACCGAGGTCATCGATGGTCTCCAGGAAAACGATACGCTGGTTACCAGCATTTTTGTCCCCGGCGACACCTCCACCGCCAGCGGCACTCGCAGCCCCTTCGGCGGTCAACAAGGCCCCGGCCGTCGCTAACCGGCGCCCCCTCACCGACCATGCAGCCCGTCGTCAAACTCGAAGCCATCCACAAGACGTACAGCAACGGTGAGATCGCCGTCCGCGCCGTCCGCGGCGTGACGATCGATATCCATCGCGGCGAATTCGTCGCGCTCATGGGCGCCTCCGGCTCCGGGAAGTCCACGCTCATGAATCTCCTCGGCTGCCTCGACCGGCCGACCAGCGGACGCTACCTGCTCGACGGCATCGATGTCTCCGGCCTCGACCGCAACGAACTCGCCGACATCCGAAACCAAAAACTCGGTTTCGTTTTCCAGGGCTTCAACCTCCTCGCCCGCACCACCGCCTTGGAAAACGTGGAGCTGCCCATGCTCTATGCGCAACAACGCATCTCCAGCCGCGTGATGAGAGAACGCGCCCTGAAGGCGCTCGACATCGTCGGCCTCAGCCAGCGCGCGGATCACTACCCCAGCCAGCTCTCCGGCGGACAGCAGCAACGCGTCGCCATCGCCCGCGCGCTCGTCAACGAGCCCCAAGTCCTCCTCGCCGACGAACCCACCGGCAATCTCGACAGCCGCACCTCCGTCGAGGTCATGGGTGTTTTCCAAAAACTCAACGAGCAGGGAATCACGATCCTCATGGTCACGCACGAGCTCGACATCGCGCACTACTGCAAACGCAACCTGATCCTCCGCGACGGCGTTATCGTCAGCGACGTCCAAGTCTCGCCCCGTCTGCTCGCTCCCAACGAACTCAAAAAACTCAGCGAGGCCGAAGCCGCCGCCAAACTCACCGCCGCACCCGCGGCGCATTGATTAAGTCATCGATGATCACCGGCCATTTCACCGCTGACTACTCCGAGGTGGAACGCGCACTCCGAGCGCGTTGTTCACCCCCGCCCGCGCCCTGTTTCCTCTCACGTCTACGCCCCGCACTCCGCGTGCGTACCGCCTCCGACCATTGGTCATTGTTCATTGGTCATTTCCCCATCTTCGTCCTTCGGCCTTCTGATTTCGGATTTCCTCCATGCGCCTCGTAGCCACCACCATCATCGCGTTTCGCGCCTTGCGCCGGAATAAACTGCGCACGGTCCTCGCCGCACTCGGCATGATCATCGGCGTTGGCGCCGTCATCGCCATGGTGAGCATCGGCAACGGCGCCAAGGCCCAAGTCGAAGCCCAGATCGCCGGCCTCGGCCAGAATGTTATCAGCGTTTTCCCCGGCAGCATGACCTCCGGCGGCATGCGCGGCGGCTGGGGCTCCGCCTCCACCTTGTCTGTCGAAGACGCTGACGCCATCAAGCTCGAGGTTCCCGGTGCCGTCGGCGTGAGCGTCGAAGTGCGAGACCGCCAGCAGGTCCTCGCCAACGGCCTCAACTGGAACACGCTCGTTTCCGGCGTCTCCCCCGACTACCTCGGCGTTCGCGCCTGGCCCATGGCCGATGGTGAATTTTTCACCGAAAACGACGTCCGCACCACCGCCAAAGTCTGCGTCATCGGCAAGACCGTTGCCGAACAGCTCTTCGCCGGCACCGATCCGATCGGCCAGAACATCCGCGTCCGCAACATTCCCATGCGCGTCGTCGGCGTCCTCGGCGGCAAGGGCTTTAACTTCTTCGGCCAGGATCAGGACGACGTTCTCCTCGTCCCTTACACCACCGCGATGAAACGCGTCACCCGCCGCGATCGCATCAACAGCATCCTCATCCAGTCGCAAAGCCCCGAGCTCATGGAGCGTATTCAAGCCGACATCACCGCCCTCCTCCAGCAGCGCCGCCAGGGCCGCGAGCCCGATTTCACGGTGCGCAACCAGCTCGAACTCGCCGAAGCCGCCAATGCCAACAACCGCATCATGACGATCCTGCTCGGCTGCATCGCCGGCATTTCCCTCCTCGTCGGCGCCATCGGCATTATGAACATCATGCTCGTCTCCGTCACTGAGCGCACCCGCGAGATCGGCATCCGCCTCGCCGTCGGCGCGCATGGGAAAGATGTGCTGCTCCAGTTCCTCACCGAGGCGGTCGTGCTCAGCCTCATCGGCGGCACGCTCGGCATCC
>CAMLSH010000490.1 GCA_946482625.1 uncultured Opitutaceae bacterium | reverse complement strand
AACGTCGATGCCGCCGCGCTCCACACCCGCGCCGCCGCGAAAAAGATCAACCTCCGCGCCATCGACGCCAAAACCGTCGGCGTCTCCTTCGACGAAACGACGTCGCTCACCGATCTCGCCGACGTCGCCACGCTCTTCGGCGCCGTCGCTCCGACCCAATTACCAACTACTAACTACCAACTGCCATCTCAGCTCTCCCGCGCTTCGGCATACCTGAGCCACCCGATCTTCAGCCAGCACCACACCGAGCACGAGATGCTCCGCTACATCAAGCGCCTCGAAACCCGCGATCTCTCGCTGGTCCACTCGATGATCTCGCTCGGCTCGTGCACGATGAAGCTCAATGCCACCAGCGAGATGTTCCCCGTCTCCTGGCCCGAGTTCGGCAAACTCCATCCCTTTGCCCCCGCCGACCAGACGCGCGGCTACCAAAAACTCTTTACCGATCTCGAAGCGTGGCTCTCCGAAATCACCGGCTTCGCCGCCGTCTCCCTCCAGCCCAACGCCGGCTCCCAAGGCGAGTACGCCGGCCTCCTCTCGATCCGCGGCTACCACGAGTCGCGCGGCCAGGGTCACCGCAACATCTGCCTTATTCCCACGAGCGCCCACGGCACCAACCCCGCCACCGCCTCGATGGCCGGCATGACCGTCGTCCCCGTCGCCTGCGACCAACAAGGCAACATCGACCTCGCCGACCTCCGCGCCAAAGCCACGCAGCACGCCGCCAATCTCGCCGCGTTGATGATCACCTACCCGTCCACGCACGGCGTGTTTGAAGCGCCGATACGCGACATCTGCTCCCTCATTCACGAACTCGGCGGCCAGGTCTACATGGACGGCGCCAACATGAACGCCCAGGTCGGCCTCACCTCGCCCGGCTTCATCGGTGCCGACGTCTGCCACCTCAATCTCCACAAAACGTTCTGCATTCCCCACGGCGGCGGCGGCCCCGGCGTCGGCCCCATCGGCGTCGCGAAACACCTCGTCCCCTTCCTCCCCGGCCACGTTGTCCGCAACTCTGCCCTCCGCTCTGGCGGCGCCGTCAGCGCTGCGCCCTACGGCTCCGCCTCGATCCTCGTCATCCCGTGGATGTACATCCGCATGATGGGACCGGACGGACTCACACAGGCGACCAAGCTCGCCATCCTCAACGCCAACTACTGCGCCAAGCAGCTCGAGCCGCACTACCCCGTTCTCTACAAAGGCGTATCTGGTCTGGTCGCACACGAGTGCATCATCGACTGCCGCGGCTTCAAGAAACACGGCATCGAAGTCGAAGACATCGCCAAGCGCCTCCAGGATTACAACTACCACGCCCCCACGATGAGCTGGCCCGTCGCCGGCACGCTCATGATCGAGCCCACCGAATCCGAGGCAAAGGTCGAACTCGATCGCTTCTGCGACGCCCTCATCGCCATCGCCGGCGAGATCCAAGCCGTCGCCAGTGGCGACGCCGACAAGACTAACAACGTCCTCAAAAATTCCCCGCACACCTCGAAGGTCGTCTGCGCCGACAAATGGGAACGTCCCTACAGCCGCGAACTCGCCGCCTTCCCGACCGCGTGGGTCCGCGAGCACAAGTTCTGGCCCGCCGTCGGCCGCGTCGACAACGTCTACGGCGACCGCAATCTCGTTTGCTCCTGCGTCGGCATGGAAGCCTACGCCGACGCCAAAGCGTAACCGACGATTTACTCTGACGCGAAAAGCCCGGGTCCTGCGCGCAGGCCCGGGCTTTTATTTTCCCGCTTCGCAGGACATGCCGGCGCTCTCAAGGCGCCCGTTCGAACTTGATCGCGTCAACGATCACAAAGCCGTTCGCGCCCTCATTGCTGATGGTCACCGCGCCGGACGAGCCCGAGTTAAACGTGTACGTGCCGAGCAGATACCAGACGCCGTGGTTGCTCTGCTGGTTGATCCATTTCCGCGTCGTGCCACCGGGCGCGGCGATATCCACCGCAACGTTCGTCGCCCGATTCGTCCCGGTGGTCCAGCGCGCGTAAACCGCATACGCTCCGCTCACCGCGAGCGCTGGGTTGAAACGGACTTTCTTCACCACGCTCCTGCTCGTATTTCCGTCCGTCAGGTAGTCGCGCCCATAGTAGCCGGAAACGTAGGTAGATGGCGCCCACGTTCCGCTCTTGGTCACACCCGAAACATCGGCTGCGTCCACGACGACCGCCGGATTTGCCGGCAAGATCGACGCCTCGGCTTTTTCGAATTTCGCCGCATCGACGATCACATTCCCGTTCGCGCCGTCGTTGCGGACCGTCACGCTTCCAGCGGTCCCGGCGTTAAAGCCATATGTGCCGAGGAACACCCACGTACCATGCGCGACGCGTTGGTTGACCGTGAGTGTTTTCGTTCCCGCCGCGTGGACGATGTCCACCGGCACATTGTCCGCGCGGTCCTTGGCCGCGGTCCATCGGACATACACGTCATACGCCGTGCTCAGCGGCAGCGTAGGTGTGAACCGCACTTTCTTGCCGCTGCGTGTCCCCGTCGTGACGTCGGCGAGATAGTTTTTCCCATAGTATCCAGAATAGTAGGTCGAGGCGCTCCACGCTCCCGTGATCGCCACACCCGACGAATCCGCGGCATCCACCACCACGACCGGCCGGGACAGGGCGGAAACGCCTGCACCGCGGATGTTGTAGCGCCCGAGGCTGCCGTAGTTCGTGTAGCCCGTGCCCGGCACGGCGCCCTCTCCCACACCCGTGATCGCGAGATAGTAAGTGCCGCCCGGCAGAGAGACGCCGATCGACGGATAAAGCGACCCCGTCGGGTTGGAGTCCGCCAACACGTTTCCGTCGGCGTTGTACAACGTGGCACGCGCATCGAGATCGGCTTGGCCCGCCACGCCGCCGGCTTCGAGCACGAG
>CAMLSH010000489.1 GCA_946482625.1 uncultured Opitutaceae bacterium | reverse complement strand
AGCCGGTCCGCCTCACGAAACGCATACATCACCATCGCCCACCACTCGTCCGTGAGCTGACGTACCGGCGTGATCGGCCATGCAGGCGTCGGCATGTCCTGGATCGCCATGAAATATGCCCCGCCTACGCCCGCCTCTTTCATCGCTTCCAGATCGGCGGTGATTCCTTCGCGTGAAACCGACGCCTGCATCCAGTACCAGATCACCCACGGCTTCGCCGCCTCCGGCGGATTCTGAAAGTCGCGCGCGAGATCGTCCGACGCCGCAGCAGCACGGACCGACGAGACGCCAGAGGCGAGAATCGAAACCAAAACGAGCAGCAGACGAAAACAGCGGATCATGGCGAAAGAGTTGAAAAACTGGATGATGAAATTCGCCCCGCCAGCCGACACACCGCCAGACGCAGAACGCGCCCGGAAGTTACGCGTTTGACGAAGCCCGACGACGTTCAAGATCGGCATGAATCTGCGGTTCGAGTTTTTCAAAGCGTGCGTAGAAAAGCACCGGCACGATCGCCAACGCAAAGCTCACGGCGGGAATCCAGATTATCCCGAGATTGATCGCCGAAAGTACCGCCGCCGTCGGCTCCGCCTTCGCCACATAACCCGCCCCATCGAGAATCCACATCGGCAAGGCGCCTCCGAGGCCCGCGCCAGCCTTCAGGCAAAACGCCGCGCCGATCGCCGTGAGCAACCCGGCCGCACGAATCCCCGTCTTCCATTCGCCATAATCGACGCTGTCGGAAAGCACCGCAAACGGCATCGCCATCGCCACACCGCTCGCGAGAAACCCGATCGTCCATCCGGCCATGATCAACTCAACCGATAGGCCGTTGCGCACTCCAAGATAAACGACCAGCTGGCCAAGCGCCATGCCGAGTAACCCCAACGCCCAGATCGTTCCTTTCGCCGCCCTGCGGCAAAACCACGGCAGCATAAACGCAGTCGTCAGCGACGCGAAGTCCAGGCTGTTCGCCAGCTTGATCAGGTCCTTCCGGTGAAGCACGTATTCAAAAAAATGAGGCGCCACCGTCACGCGTGAGATGAAGCCGATCCAGAACAGCAAGCTGCTCACGAAGATGATTACCCATGGCCAGTTGCCGCGCAGCGCGCCAAACGTCCCCAGGATCGGCTGGGGCTTCGTCTCAACCGGAACAACTTCCTTCAGGTTCCGGAACGCCACGAGAAACAATATCACCGACGCGACCGCGAAGATCGGCACCGCCAGCAAAAACCCTTTCCGATCATTCCCGCCGCCCAGCCACACCGCAAATTCAATGCCGGTTAGGTTCACGATGAGCACGCCGAGCTTCGAGCCGAACATGCGAAAGGTCGTCAGGGTTACCCGCTCCTTCGGATCAGGTGTCAGCGCCGAGAGGATCGACGTCACCGGCGTGTTGATACCGGTGTAGATGATGTTGCACGCGATGTACGTCAGCGCCGCGTAAACGATCTTCGCTGTCGGCCCGAGATCGGGTGTGAGAAATGTCAGCACGCCAAACACCGCGAATGGCCCGCACAGCCAGAGAAACCACGGTCGGCTTTTCCCCCAAGGGCTGCGAGTCTTGTCGAAGATGATCCCCCATACCGGGGCATCGATCGCGTCCACCCACCGCGCCACGAGGAGAATTGTCCCGACCGCGGCCGCCGAAATGCCATACACGTCCGTATAGAAATAGGGCAGGTACCACATGACCCAGCAGAACAACAATTGTCCGGCCACATCGCTGGCCGCGTAGCTGAAACGAGTGGTGAGCGAGGTCTTTCCGGTCGGGGTGTTCACGGCGGCGGGAGGGGAATGGGATGAAAGCTCTTCGCGATTCTTAGCTCACCAGATCCGTCAGCCCAAACCGCCCGAGCAATTCCTTGATCTTCACCGGCCGCCCGATCTGCGTGGATTCCTCCATCGCCTGCATGAGCGCGACGGTCACGATGCCCTCGCGCGCATCCGGTTTCGGCGCCTTACCCTCCGCGATCGAACGCGCAAAATACTCGATGTAGTTCTGGTACTCGCCCGCGTGGTGCGAGTGGCCGCCGAAACGGAAGTAATAGTCGTCCTTGTCTTCGAACGTCTCCACCACCGACTGGCTCCCGATCTTCCACGCATAGCGCAGATCGTAGTAATCGCCCTGGCTCGCCCCCTTCGAGCAGCGAAGGATGCAGCTCATGTTGGAGTCGCGCTGGAGCGGAACCACCGGCCCCGAGTAAGACCCACTCACCCGCGCCGTGATGCCATTGGTCGCCTTCATCACAAAGTGAAACGTATCCGGATGCGCGAGACCGAGCGACCGCCCATTCTCGCTGAGCGACGAGTAACCCATCACCTCCTCAATATCCGGCAGATACCAGCGCACGAGATCGCCGGGATGGCTGATGCAGCCATAGAGCCACTTGAACGCATCCTTCTTCGCCCACGGCTTGTTCAAGAACCAGCGATGATCCGCGTGGTAATACGCCTCGACCGTGATGATGTCGCCAAACGCCCCACTCTCAAAATGCTCCCGCTGCCGCGTGAACGGTGCGAAGAACCGCGAACTCTGCCCCACGAAAACCTGCTTCCCGCTAGCCTTCTGCGCCTCGAGCACCTCGCGCGACCGACTCAAATCGTGGAGAAACGGCTTCGTGCAGATCGCGTGTTTACCGGCCTTGAGCACTTGGAGCACATGATCCGCATGCAGGTGATCCGGCGTATAAATCCCCACAACGTCCACTGCTGGATCGGCGAGCATCGCTCCGAGCGAGTTCGTGTAAACGTCCGCTGAAAGACCAAACTCCGCACACCGCGTCTTCCCTAGTTCCTCGCTGAGATCGCACAGTCTGACGACAGACCACAAGGGGCTATTCACCCCCGCAGAAATGATGCTGCGGCCTTCGCCGAG